>NZ_AWUR01000021.1:0-36232 GCF_000468835.1 Acidaminococcus sp. BV3L6
TGCTTCCTCAGGAATACCCGGACTTCTTTTATTTCTTCTGCCCTTTGTTTATATGTTCAGACGATTGATCAAGGACAAAACTTGGATTCGTAATCCAAAGTGCTTCATGCTAGTCGGTTGTTTAATTACACTTCTTGCTGCGGGTTTCAGTAATTCATTTAATGGAGGGCCAATGGGAGTGGTGTTAGGTCTTTTATATATTCAATCTTGCTCATTAAGTAATTCTGCTCAGTAGGAGGATTAATTTATGTACGACTATCTGATTGTTGGTTCCGGCCTTTTTGGCAGCGTCTTTGCTCATGAAATGCATAAAAAAGAAAAATCCTGCCTTGTCCTCGAACGCCGTCCCCATGTTGGCGGTAATATTTACTGTGAGAACAAGGATGGCATTAACATCCATACCTATGGCGCCCATATTTTTCACACGTCGAACAAAAAAGTCTGGGACTACGTGAATCAGTTTGTTGAATTTAATAACTACGTCAATTCTCCCGTTGCAAACTATAAAGGCGAGCTCTACAATTTACCCTTTAACATGAATACCTTTACGAAAATGTGGGGCGTTGTAACACCTAAGGAAGCGGCCGAAAAGATTGCCCAGCAGCGCGCCGAAGCAGGCATCACGGAACCCAAAAATCTCGAAGAACAAGCCATTTCCCTTATCGGGACGGACATTTATACGAAGCTCATCAAAGGTTATACGGAAAAACAGTGGGGACGGAGCTGCACGGAGCTGCCAGCATTCATCATTAAACGTCTCCCCGTTCGTTACACCTTTGATAATAACTATTTCAACGACCGCTATCAGGGCATTCCCGTGGGTGGCTACAATAAGCTTATCAAAGGCCTTCTTGCTGGTATCGAAGTCCGTATCGGTGTGGATTATCTGAAGCACCGCGACGAATACAAAGATATCGCGAAAAAGATTGTCTATACCGGCCCCATTGACGAATACTTTGGTTACAAATTGGGCCCCTTGGAATACCGCGGCCTGCGTTTTGAAACGGAGCGCCTCGAAGAAGAAAATCATCAGGGTGTAGCCGTCATGAACTATACGGACCACGAAACGCCCTGGACTCGAATCATCGAACATAAACACTTCGAATTTGGTACCCAGCCCGTAACCTATGTGACGAAAGAATATCCCACAGATTGGCAGCCGGGCCAGGAAGCGTATTATCCGGTGAATAACGAAAAGAATCAAGCCCTTTATGCAAAATACGCCAACCTCGCTGAAAATGAACAAAACGTCATTTTCGGTGGCCGCCTTGCGGAATATAAGTATTATGATATGGATGACGTAATCAAGAACGCTCTTGTTATGGCCGAGTTGATTTTGTGAAAGGGATATACTAATGACAGATGATATATTTTATATAGGTGAAAATTTAATTAAGCAAAGACACGCGGGCAGCAAGGCACGTTCCGATGTAGAAAGTATATTCGATGGGAGATACAAGCAGGTTTTTGAAATAAAACAACAAGCTTTTACTGGATATTTTGATAAAGCAATCTTTCTGTTATCGCTTGATTCTTTGTCTACGATCCATAAGTTACTTTCCAGTTTTCCACATGCTCCGATTATTATTCAATACCCATCTTACTATAACAGAATATATAATTGGCTTATTGAGAACTTTATATGGCATCATAAATCTGTTTTGTTTGTTCATGATATTGAAACGTTGCGTTATGGGGATGAACATGCAATTCGAAGAGAAATATCATTGATGAATAGTACAAAAGCCATTATTCTGCACAACCATAAAATGACAGAAGAGCTGCGCCATCATGGGCTTATTGTCCCCGTTGTAGAATTAGGACTATTTGATTATATTATAAATAAAGAAATACCTAAGTTCGATAGAAAATTAGGAAATAGAATTGTATTTGCTGGTAATCTAGGGAAAAGTAAATTTCTCACAAAAATTCCTACTTCATCCTTACATTTGCAATTTGACCTTTATGGTATTAATTGTCCTGATAAGCTTATTTATGATAAAAGTATCTTTTATCATGGCAGTTTTGATGCTGATGATTTGCCTTACCATTTGGAAGGAAATTTTGGCTTAGTGTGGGATGGGTCCTCTTTAGATACTTGTGATGGTCCGTTAGGACATTATTTAAAATTCAATAATCCTCATAAACTATCATTATATCTGGCCTCTGGACTCCCAGTAATTGTTTGGAGCCAATCAGCTATGGCAGAGTTTGTACAAAATGAAAATGTTGGTATTGTTGTCGAAAGTTTGCATCAAGTTCGACCTTTTATCAATCAATTATCGAATGGGGATTATTTAAAGATGCTTTCAAACGTGAGGAATATTCAGCAGAAATTGATAAATGGTTATTTTACGAATCAAGCTTTAAATAAATTGGAAAAAATTTTATTAAGCTAAATTGCAATAACAAGTTGGACACTTTTCTAGCTCTGCTTAAACTACACCCAGACTATAGATTTTATCTAGTTCTTCTGAAAATATCTCTTCTCGACTATGGCAGCCGAGAATCTTTCGAGGAAGGCTGTTGCACCACAGCTCAATTTCTAAGATGTCTTCTGCTGTGTAGGAGTCAATCCGCTTCCCTTTAGGGATGAAACGTCGGATAAGCCCGTTGTGGCACTCTACGGAGCCTTTATCGCACGAGGCGTAGGGATGCGCATAGTATAGAGGGTCTCTGCAGCTTTTTCGAAGTTTGAAAGGCCTGCAAACTCTGAACCATTGTCCGTCGTAATTATTTTGAAGATTTCTCCGAAGTGTTCGCCGTATTCATCCAAGAGTGTTTCGAAGGCAGCCATAACGCTTTTAGCGGATTTGTCGGGCAGCTTAACAATCATGAACTCCCTGGTCTTACGCTCCAAAAGAGTAAGAAGGGCCTCATTTTGGCCGGACTTTGCGCCAATAACTAGATCACATTCCCAATGGCCGAATTCCTTTCGTTCCTCGACTTCTTTAGGCCTTGCTTCAATACTCCGGTCAAGTTTTCGCTTGTTCAGACGAAGCAGATGTTTCTTCGTTTTTCTGCGCAGTTTCATGGGCAGATTGTGGTTCCTGATACAAGAGCATTGCCCACGCAGACATCAAGGGACCGCCCTGTGGAACAGAACTTCTTTTCAACAAGCTCGATGAAAGCCTTCTTATCAAGGTAGCTGTAATGATGGCAGGAGGCCTTTCTGTTCTCTTCGTAGACCTTCTGCCCCCTGGAGGCTTTATACCGTCTTTTGGTGCCGTTATAAAGCAGTGTGGATCCGCGCTTGATTTCATTGGATATAGTAGTTGGAGAACAGGTAAGCTCTCTGGCAATGACTCTTAAGGAATACCCATCTTTCAAGCGAATTTGGATGAGCATCCGATCCTCGTACGAAAGATGTTTTCCCTTTTTGTGCCCATTTGTGGTAGAACATGTGATGCCCATAGTATCATTCCTCCTAGGATTTGGTCTGGTAGCTATATTCTAACAGAGGATGCTTCATTATGGGCCTTTTTATATTCCCAAAATGGACCCTTTAGGGGTGCCCAACTTCATTTTACAATTAGCCAAATTTTTATTAAAATAAGGTTAGAAAAACTAGAGCTATATGGAGGAAATTAAATGAAGGTCGTAATTTTAGCAGGTGGATTTGGTACAAGAATCAGTGAAGAAAGTCAGTTTAAACCGAAGCCCATGATTGAAATTGGTGGGCAGCCAATTCTTTGGCACATTATGAAGATTTATTCTCACTACGGGTTCAATGAATTTGTAATTTGTGCAGGCTATAAACAGCATGTAATTAAAGAATATTTTGCTGATTATTTCCTTCATACATCGGATATTACCTTTGATTTTACACGGGGAAAGAAAGATGTAATCGTCCATAATAGTTCATCGGAACCATGGAAGGTTACTGTTGTAGATACCGGTTATAATACGATGACAGGAGGACGGATTAAGCGAATTAAAGATTACATTGATGATGAAACTTTCATGCTGACCTATGGTGATGGAGTCTGTAATGTAGATGTAAGAAAATTAGTTGATTTTCATAAGAAAAATGGTAAAATTGCAACTTTAACTGCAGTCAATGTGGGCCAACGTTTTGGCGTGCTTGGTGTTAATCAGGAAAATGTGATAACCTCCTTCCGGGAAAAGAAAGAAAAAGATGGTGCCGTTATTAATGGTGGTTTCATGGTATTAGAACCTAAGATTTTTGACTTTATTGAAGGCGATGACACTGTCTTTGAACAATATCCGTTGGAAAAAGTGGCCGAAGAAGGTCAATTAATGGCCTTTCATCATGATGGTTTTTGGCAATGTATGGATACACAGCGGGACAAGATGCAGCTTGAGAAAATGTGGGCTGAAGGAAAGGCGCCGTGGAAATTATGGGAATAGATTTAGAGTTCTTTAAAAATAAAAGGGTTTTCATAACCGGACATACCGGTTTTAAAGGAACGTGGCTTTGTAAAATTTTAGAAATGGCTGGCGCTGAAGTTACGGGCTATGCATTGGAATCGCCAACGGAGGAAGGCGGAAAGGTTTTCCGTCTTTCAGGCGCAGAAGCGGGTATGAATTCCGTAATAGGTGATATCCGGGATTTAGATAAGCTTTCTAAAGTTTTTGAAGAGGCTCACCCGGAAATTGTAATGCATCTCGCCGCACAGCCGATTGTGTTGGAGAGTTATCGGAATCCGGTTGTGACGTATTCGACCAATGTAATGGGAACAGTGAATATCCTTGAATGCGTAAGGCAGGCTGGGTATGTTAAGTCATTTTTAAACGTAACGACGGATAAGGTGTATCAAAACAATGAATGGGCGTGGGGATATCGTGAAATAGATCCCCTTGACGGTTATGATCCTTATTCAAACAGTAAAAGTTGTTCTGAACTTGTTACTCATAGCTATCAAAAAAGCTTTTTCTCAAGCCAAGGTACAGCGATTTCAACGGCCCGGGCTGGTAATGTAATTGGTGGAGGTGATTTTGCAGAAAATAGAATCATTCCTGATTGTATCAGGGCTGCCTATGCAGGGAAACCTATTGAAGTGAGAAATCCATATTCTACAAGGCCGTATCAGCATGTGTTAGAACCTCTTTATGCCTATTTGATGATTTGTGAGGCTCAGTATAAAAATATTAAATTTGCAGGAGCCTATAATGTGGGCCCTGACGATTGTGACTGTGTGACAACAGGTGATCTTGTTACATTGTTCTGTAATAGTTGGGGAGATGGACTTTCATGGATAAGTGAGGCTGTATCAGGTGCTCCTCACGAAGCTGGGTTTCTTAAATTAGACAGTTCAAAGCTTAAAAAGACTTTTGCGTGGACCCCTAAATGGCATATTGAAACTGCCATAGCTAAAACTGTGGAATGGGCCAAGGAATATAAGAAAAATAGTAATAATATAGATAGATGCATGAAAAATCAAATTCTTTCATTCTTAAGTACTAAATGATACGCTCTAATTTAAGTTTAGTATTATATTAAGAAAAGAGGTTTTAACTCATGGCAAAAAGAGAATTGTTGGATTGTACATTAAGGGATGGCGGTTATGTCAATGATTGGGAATTTGGCCATGATAAGATTGTTGAAATCTTTAAGCGGTTAGTTAGTTCAGGTGTTGAATATATTGAAGTTGGTTTTCTTGATGATCGGCGCAAATTTGATATTAACCGGACTATTATGCCTAATACGCAGGCTATTAATAAAATTTTTGGAGGACTGAATAAGGGGAATTCAACTGTCTTAGCCATGATTGACTATGGGACCTGTAGTATTGATCATATTCAGCCTTGTAAAGATACTTTTATCGATGGAATCCGAGTCATTTTCAAAGAACATCTTATGTACGATGCACTTGCGTTTTGTAAACAATTAAAGGATCTCGGCTATATCGTTTTTGCTCAAATGGTATCAGTAACCACGTATACTGATGAGAAATTAAAGGAATATTCTAAGCTTGTTAATTCTGTTATGCCGTATGCCACATCTATGGTAGACACTTACGGACTCACAGAAGCTGATCAAATTTATCATATTTATAGTATCTTAGATAAATATATAGAACCAAAGGTTAAAATTGGCTTTCATGCTCATAATAATTTTCAACTTGCCTTTGCTAATGCCATGGCATTTTTAAACTATGATAGCAAGAGAAATCTTCTTGTTGATGGGACCCTCTACGCAATGGGTAAAAGTGCTGGAAACGCAGCATTAGAATTACTTATGATGTATATGAATCAAAAATATAGCAAACATTACGACATTAACCAAGTTTTGGAAGCAATTGATAATGTAATTATGGATATATATCATAAGCAATACTGGGGATATAATATGAAATTCTATATTTCTGCTGAAACAAAATGTCATCCGAATTATGTTTCATATTATTTGGATAAAAAGACTCTTTCAGTTAAGCAGATTATGGAGCTTCTTGAATCCCTTAAAAATGAAAAGAAATTGCTTTATGACAAAGATTATGCAGAGCAAATGTATTTGGAGTATCAGAGCATCCGGTGTGATGACAGAGATTCAGTCAAAAAGTTGACTAAGATATTGAAAGGTAAGAATATTCTTCTGCTTGGCCCTGGAAATAGTATTAAGAGACAAAAAAAACGCGTCGACAGATATATTGATGAAAATGAACCTTTAGTGATATCCGTAAATTATGTTCCAAAGGATACTTTGGTTCAGGCCATTTTTTTAACAAATTCAAAGAGATATACAGAACTGATGAATACTCTGGATGAAAGTGTAAATAAAGATGTGGCTATTATAGCTACATCAAATGTTTACAAAACAAATGGTGCTTTCACTTATGTCTTGAATTATGAAAATCTCATCGATAAAGACACGGAGATAGCTGATAACTCTTTAGTAATGCTGCTTAAAGCTATGATTAATTTTAAAGTAAAAAAAGTCTTTTTAGCTGGTTTTGATGGATATTCTAAACGTCGAGATAATTATTTCGAGATTAGTAGAGAATATAGTTATGTAAAAGAAAAAGCAGATTACTTAAATACGTACGTCAGAGAATTCCTAGAAAAAAATAGAAAAAAAATAGACGCTCAATTTATTACTCGATCCCACTATAATAAGAAAGAAAAGAAAGATGAAAAGTAAATACGAATTACTAATCTGGGATGTGGATGGCACTCTTCTAGATACTTCGGAAGGAATAATTTCCTCCGCAATTTATTCAATTAGGAAACATTCATTAGATATTCCTTCGGAAGATGTAATGAAGACTTTTATCGGACCACCCATACAAGACTCTTTTCAACGTGTGTTTAAAGTAAAAAGAGAAGAGGCGATGGCAATGGCTGATGATTTTAGAAATTACTATAAATTTAAAGATTTATTTAAAGCTAAAAAATATCCTCATTTGGACACCACTTTAAATAAAATAACACAGATGGGGGTAAAGCAAGTAGTTGCTACTTATAAACGTCAGGATTATGCTAATTCAATCATTGATCACTTTGGTTTGAATAAATTCATGAATATTGTCTGTGGTGCGGATTTTGAAGGGAAACTAAACAAAAGTGATATCATTCAGAAAGCAATATCAAAAAGTGGCGTCTCAGAATTGAGAAAAATTGTAATGGTTGGGGATACAGTGAATGATTTGACTGGTGCCCAAAATTTGAAAATTGACTTTATCGGTGTTTTGTATGGGTTTGGCTTTAAAGAGTATGATAGTATCAATTATCCTCATACGGTGGGAATTATTGATTCTGTTGAAAAAATCATACCTTTGCTGAGAGGAGAAGAAAAATGAAAATTAAAGTTGCAAAATATATTGCTAAGTTTTTGGTCAATCATGATATTACAGACTGTTTTATGATTACAGGTGGCGGAGCAATGCACTTAGATGATGCATTAGGGCACGAAGAAAAAATGCACTGCATCTTTAATCATAATGAGCAGGCATGTTCATTTTCTGCAGAAGCTTATAATAGAATCACAGGAACAATTGCTGCAGTTTGTGTGACAAGTGGGCCTGGTGGTACTAACGCTATTACTGGTGTAATGGGTGCCTGGCAAGACTCTATTCCGATGTTTGTACTTTCTGGGCAAGTTAAAAGAGAAACTACTATTTGGTCTTGTCCTGAATTAAATCTCAGACAATTAGGAGATCAGGAATTCGATATTATCCATTCTGTGCAAAATATGACTAAATATGCTGTAATGGTAACTAATGCGCAAGAAATTGCTTATCATCTGGAAAAGGCATTATTTTTAGCTAAAGATGGGAGAGGCGGCCCTGTTTGGCTCGATATTCCTTTGGATATACAAGGCGCTTCGGTAGAAACAGATGATTTGATTCACTTTGATCCTAGTGCGGAGAAACCATGGAAAGTAAACTCAGATTTGGGCGGTATAGCAGCAGAAATCCTTTCAAAAATTAAGGATGCAAAAGCTCCGTTGATTCTGGTTGGCACTGGTATTCACCTAGGAAAAGCAGAAAATGATCTCTTGGATTTAATTAATAAATTGCAAATCCCGGTAGTTACAGCGTGGAATGCCAATGACCTTGTTGCTTTTGATAATCCTTATTTTGCTGGTATGCCAGGAACAGTAGGAACTCGCTCGGGTAACTTTGCTGTTCAAAATTGTGATGTTTTATTAAGCTTGGGATGTCGATTAAATATCAGGATGATAGGATATAATCATTTTGATTTTGCCAAAAATGCTTATAAAATTATTGTTGATATCGATAAACGAGAATTGGCGAAACCTACTTTAAAAATTGATATGCCAGTCAACGCGGATGTTAAAGATTTGATTGGCGAAATGTTGAAAATTGAATACATGCCGGAAGATTCTCATAAAAAATGGGTTAAGTGGTGTAAGGAACTTGTCAATAAATATCCTGCTACTTTACCAGAATATCATCATACTGATAACAGTCCTATCAATCCATACGTATTTATTGATAAGTTATTTGGCGAATTAACAAGTGAAGATAGAATTATTTGCGGGAATGGGAGCGCTTGCGTAATTACATTTCAAGCTTGCAAAATAAAGCAAGGGCAACGGATGTTTACGAATTCAGGTTGTGCTGCAATGGGATATGGGTTTCCTGCAGCTGTCGGAGTAGCTGTATCTGACAATTCGCGGCGAACCGTTTGCTTAGATGGTGATGGTAGCTTTATGATGAATTTACAAGAGTTGGCCACTGTAGCCTATAATAAACTGGATATTAAAGTTTTTATTATTAATAATAATGGATATTTGTCGATGCGCCAAACTCAGAGAAATTTGTTTAAACCTCCTTTCATTGGGATCGATTCACAAAGCGGAATTTGCTTCCCGGATTTTGCAAAGGTTGCTGAAGCTTTTGGAGTAGAATATTTCAATATTCCTGATGAACCGCACTCGAAAGAAATTATTGATAAAGTACTAAATCACCATGGACCATGTATTTGTGAAGTAATGGTAGATCCGAATCAGAATTTTATACCAAAATCTTCTTCTAAAGTGCTTCCTGATGGTCGTATAGTTTCTCCTACATTGGATGATATGGCACCATTTTTAAATCGTGAAGAATATGACAAAATTCACTTTGACAAGGAATAAAGAGGAGTCTTTTTTTCAAATGGATTTTAAATTTAAAACTGCTGTTCTTACAGGAGCCACAGGTGTTTTAGGCTCTGCGCTGCTTAATAAACTTGTAGAAAATGGTATCAATGTATATGTCGTGTGCCATGTTGGATCGCAAAGAAATAAGCAAATTTTAAATAATCCTTTGCTGCATAAAATTGATTGCAATCTAGAAAATATAAACGAATTGCCTGAACTGATTCATGAGAAAATAGACGTTTTTTATCATTTTGCTTGGCTAGGAACACAGGTCAATAGTAACCGCTTAAATATGTATCTTCAGCTCGATAATATTAAATACGCACTGGATGCTGTAAAAGCATCTAGTGCGCTTGGAGTGAAAGTGTTTATAGGAGCTGGAAGCCAAGCAGAATTTGGAAGAGTTAATGGAGTCTTACGCCCTGATACTCCGGTAAATCCTATTAGTGGTTATGGTATGGCTAAACTTTGTGCTGGCCAAATGACGCGTTTCCTCTGTCATGAATTTGGCATCAAACAAATTTGGCCTCGTGTTGTCAGTACGTATGGTCCGCATGATGCAAAGAAAACATTAATTAGTGTTGTGATAGACAAGCTATTAAATAATGAACGCCCTTCCTTAACAAAAGGCGAACAAATTTGGGATTATCTTTTCGCAGAAGATGCAGCGGAAGCCTTTTTTAGGATGGCTACAAAAGGAAAGGATGGCGCTGTTTATGTGTTGGGTAGTGGCGAGCCACATCCTTTAAAAGAGTTCATGTATGCTATAAGGGATGCAATAAATTCTTCTGCAGAATTGGGGATTGGTGAAATTCCGTATCTTCCTGATCAAGCCATGCATTTGGAAGCAGATATCACTTCATTAAAAGAAGATTTAAATTGGAGTCCTACGACTAATTTTCAAACGGGTATAAAGAAAACGATAGAATGGTATAAGGCTATGAAGGGTATGAATTGTGAAAATAAAAAAAATCAAAGGCAGTTTACTTCAATTTATTAAATTTGCCATTGTAGGTGTTTCAAATACATTTATAGGTTTGGGAACTTACTATCTATTTTTATTTTTAGAATTTCATTATTTAGTTTCTAATGTATTTTCCTGGATGATAAGTGTATTTAATGCCTTTTTCTGGAATAATCGGTACGTTTTTAAAAATGAACAGACGTGGTTAAACGCCTTGTTAAGAACTTATATATCTTATGGTTTTTCCTTTTTAATTGGTAGTTTTCTATTATTTATCATGGTTGAATGGTTACATATCTCTGATCGTATAGCACCACTTTTAATTTTATTAATTACAGTACCGCTTAATTTCCTGTTGAATAAGTTTTGGACATTTAAATAGGGGAGAATTATATTTTATGAAGAAAATCAGTGTTTTAATTCCTTGTTTTAATGAAAGTGATAATGTTATTCCAATTAGTGAGGCTATAATAGATGAATTTGCCAATTATTTGCCATCATATGATTATGAAATCGTTTTTATTGATAATTCTTCGACTGATGGTACCAGAGAAAAACTTGAGAAACTCTGTGGGAGAAATAAAAAAATAAAAGCAATTTTTAACGCTAAAAATTTTGGCCAATTTAACTCTCCCTATTATGGGATGTGTCAGACTACAGGAGACTGCACAATTAGTATGTGCTGCGATTTTCAGGATCCGGTCAGTTTAATTCATCGTTTTGTTGCTGAATGGGAAAAAGGATATAAGATTGTAAGCGCTATTAAAACGCAAAGTGTAGAAAATAAAGTCATGCGATTCCTTCGCACGTGTTATTACAAAACAATAAAGAAAATGTCTTCGGTAGAACAAATAGAACACTTCACTGGCACTGGACTTTATGATAAGAGCTTTGTTGATGTTTTAAAATCTCTGGATGACCCAACTCCTTTTTTAAGAGGGATTGTAGCTGAATTGGGAGCTCTTCGTAAAGATATACCATATACCCAAGCGAAGCGAAGAGCCGGAAAGACGCATAATAACTGGTATACTCTCTATGATGCTGCTATGCTAAGTTTTACCTCTTATACCAAGGTCGGCTTAAGAATGGCGTCTTTTCTTGGCTTCATAATCGCTTTATTAGATATCCTTTTTGCTGTTTTATATTTTGTCGCAAAATTGATTTGGTGGGATCGCTTTCCTATGGGTACGGCGCCTCTGCTAATTGGTATGTTTTTCCTTGGAGGAGTGCAGCTTATCTTTTTGGGCCTATTAGGTGAATATGTAATGAGCATTAATACTAGAGTTATGCATAGGCCTCTGGTTATTGAGGAAAAACGTTTAAATTTTTAAAACTAATGTCGCCTTCCTCGGTTTTTTAAGTTGTTACTAAAGGCTTAGTAGATATTTCGTATGTTTATTTAGTCTATTATTCTACCATTTTCTTGTTATGTTATTTTTTAGTTGAGGGGGTTTGACATGATTGCAGAAAAATTTAATGCAAAGTTGGCTAGGCATTGTAGGGTTATTTCAAATTCTAATCTGTTTTTTCTTGCTGCAACCTGCCTTTTAACATTTATGTATGTAGTGTATTTTTCTACAAAAGGTTTTCCAATTTCTGAGGGTTGGTATACCGAATATGCCTGGAGAATAAATCATGGAGATTTACCATATAAAGATTTTTCTCTTTTATTTCCGCCCCTATATGCTCATATAATCGCTTTAGTTACTAAATTATTCGGCTACAATCTTATTGTTTTACGATATTTAGGTGTTATTGTTTGCACTTTAGAGGCCCTGACTCTGTTTAAAATTTTTCGTTTTCTGTTTTCAAAGCATATTTCTTTTTTAATCAGCATTATATCACTGATTTATGGACACTCTGGAGCTATAGACATTATTTTTTATGATTATGTGTATTTCATGAATGTCTTTTTATTTACAAGTATTTACTATTTTATGGAATCGTTAAAGCTCGATAAGACTAGATTCTTTTTCCTTTCCGGCATTTTTGCTGGGCTTGTAGTATTGATGAAACAGAACGTAGGTATTATTTTTGTATTTTATAATCTTGTTTTCTTTCTTTTTTTGGGCATCTTTTCTAATGAAAGTAAGTCTTTAAACAGATTATTTTCATGGATATTTGGATGTATGATACCACTCGTACTAGCCTTCTATTACTTATATTCATATGACTTGTGGGATAATTTCCTCTTATCTTGTTTTAAGTCCGCGGTAGCGGCTAAAGGCGGTATCACAAAGATTTTATTTGAGTGGATACTTTCAAGTAAGTTACCTTTGTTAAGTGGTTTTATAGTCGCAATTTTTTTTGTAGCTATTACTAACACATATATGTTAAAGTGTAATAAAACGATATCGTATAACTACTTATATTCTATCCCTTTTTTGGCCCTTTTTTCAATTTGTTTTATAGGAATTTTTCACTTTTTGTTTGCTAAAGGTCACAGAATTTCTACATTCATTTCACTTTTTAATGACAATTTAATTATGTCTTGCAGCTTTTTCTTTTCTTTAATCTTCTTTTGGGTCTCTTTTTTAAGGATAATCTCACATAAGCTAAGATTGGCTACGGATGTTCTTAAGGATAATAAAACTTATTTAAAGCCATACCTAACTGGAACCGCATTTGTTGTAGGATGGGCTTGTGGTATGTCAGGCGGGTTAGCTACAAATCAAATTATGATCCCAATGGGGTTTTTATTAGGTTCATTATACTGTCATCTTGGTTATTTTAATACTCAGTTATTTCATCTTTTTGCAATTTCACTAATCTCTTTACTTCTTGTAACTATGGGTATATCCAAAAAATACGATAGTCTTTATAACTGGTGGGGGTTACAAGTTGGTAATATTTGGAATCAGCAATACGAAGTAAATGATCCTCATTTTAGAGGGATTATGGTTGACCAAGATACTAAGGATGCGTTTGATAAAATTTATTTCGTGGCGAAAAAATTTAATATTTCCGATGATGATTATGTATTTGTTGGACCACATTGTCCTATATTTTATACAGTTTTGAATAGTCATTCTAAACATTATTCTATTGTGCAATGGTTCGATGTATCTTCTGACAAGGATATTGATGATACTACTAATTGGTTAAGAGTGAATAATCCTAAGATTATAGTGTATTGTGATCTGCCTGAATTTGTATTGGATGCTCACGAGAAAAGATTTGGCCGTTATCAGACTAGGAGGCTTCAACGTTATTTACAGGGGTTTGTTGAAGCAAGAAATTATACACTGTATGGTTATCAATACTTAGCAAACGGCTATTTACTAAAGATTTATGCGTTAGAGTAATAACTTACGATTATGTTAAATAATGTTGCTCCGTGATCGCTCAGTAACGTATTATAATAAAAACCCAGTGATGTTGATTTTTTTCTGGTTTCCAGTAGTTATATTCCAGACTTGTGATATCGAAAGATCTTTTAAACAGAAATAAGAGAAGTTTAATCTATTATGCAGGATTGGGCTAATTATTCTATCTGAGCTTTAATGGAAGCTCAGATAGCGGGGTACATATTTTGAATAATGGTTATGACGATTCTATACTAAGGCGGTATGTGAAAATGTTGATTGCATTATCTTTTGCTTATCTAAATCTACCTATAGTAATCTATCTATTTTCGTGGATTAGATTTCCTTTTAATTTATTAAATTTTCTATTAGTTTATACATTTTATAAGTTATGCAGATCTAAATTAGTAACAATGCCGCTTAATAAACAGAAAATATTAATTAGTCATGTTGTTTATATTTCATTTATACTTTTTTTATATCTCTTAATGACGGGTCATGGTGGCTTTCTTTTTACTAACGGAGTTGATATTCCCTGGCGTAACGCGATTTATTATGATTTAATATCCCATTCTTGGCCAGTAATTTACGAGGAAAATGGAACGGCATTGACTTATTATCTAACATTTTGGCTTCCTGCTGCAGGAATTTCTTCAATTTTGGGCTTAACGAATTCACAAGCTCAGGTTGTCTTATTTATTTGGTCATTTATCGGTCTCTTGCTTGTCTGTTTGATGCTGTGCAATGAGGTCAAGGCCAACACATGCAAAGAAAATATTATTAGTACAATTACATTCTTTTTTTGGAGTGGAATGAACCTCATAGGAATGATTTTAAGGTCTGCAGCAGGAAAGGACCGCCCCTTTGCGATTGAGGATGCCCCAGGATTTGCAAGCTGGCAATATAGTTCCTGGGCTCATGGAGGTTATTTTATTGGGTACTTCATTCGAACTACCTTCGATTCTATAGCCAATGTATACAATCAGTTTATCCCAATGGCGCTCTGTACACTGCTTTTTTTGCGTTTTAAAAAGGATTATCGATTTTATGCTTTTATTGGCCTATTGGCACTACCGTATTCTCCTTTTGGATTTATTGGACTATCTTTATTGATGCTAGGGTATTTTCTTTGTCAATTATTCAAATCGAAGAATCGAAATGAAATATTAGTACAGGTTGCATCAATTGAAAATCTCTCTGCATTAATTTCAATTCTACCAATTTATGGTTTTTATTATACTGCGAACGCTGTTTCTGTGGCATCTGGTAATCAAAGTATATTCATGGCTCCCTTACATGCTTATACCTTTGTTCGTGTGTCAAATCTAATATTATTTTATCTTTTAAGTTTTGGCGTTTATTTATATTTGATTCGACCAAAGAAAAGTGATGCGATGCTTTGGATTGCAGCCGTTCTTCTCTGCTATTTTTCCTTTTTTTAAAATTGGTAGAGGCGGAGATTTTTTGTGGAATGCTTCAGTAGCGCCTTATTTTTTTATTATGTTGACAGTAATTAAACATTTGTTAACTATCATGCGAGCAAAGAAAGTATGGGGAAGAGATCTTTTACTAATCATTTGTCTTTGTATAGGTATGTTGACACCGATAATGCAGCTTAGTAGTTCTTTGCGAGCCTGTGCGCTTCACAAAACGCATGTTCTATATTTAGATCCTGAAAACGTTAATGGAACTTTTGAAGGTAAAGATGTAATAGCTTATCGAAATTTTCTCGCCGTACATTATAAAAATTCTTTTTTCTATAAATATTTGGCTAAGGATTAAAAACGCCGTTTGCAAGCCCTAAAAAATCTTTTTAGGGCTTGCAGTATTTTACATTTTTAAGTGGAATAGTGTATGATTAATGAGATGTGATTCTTGAAATGGGGCTTATTCTTATGGATATCAAAATTTTAATTGCTGCACACAAAAAATATTGGATGCCCAAAGACTCAATTTATTTGCCGTTGAACGTTGGGGCAGAGGGGAAGGCGGAGTTAGGGTATACCGGAGATAATACGGGCGACCATATATCTTCTAAAAATAAAAACTTCTGTGAACTGACCGGTCTTTATTGGGCCTGGAAAAATCTCGACGCTGATTACGTTGGTCTCGTCCACTATCGCCGCTATTTTACGAGAAAAGAAGTCTACAATATTGAAAAGAAAAAATCCCAAATCCTTACGAAAGAGGAGTGGGAAAACTTGTTGTCCCGCTATCCCGTTATCGTCCCCGATAAACGCAAATACTACATCGAGAGCAATCGGTCTCATTATAACCATGCCCATCATCCTGAGGGCCTCAATATAACGGAGCAGATTCTTATCGAAAAGTATCCTGAATATCTTCCGGCTTTCAATAAAGTTATGAACCGCACCTGGGCTCATATGTTCAATATGTTTGTCATGAGACGGGATCTTTTTAACGACTATATGGCATGGATGTTTGATGTTCTTTTTGAACTTGAAAAACGAGTCGATATAACGGGCTGGGATCCTTATGAGGCTCGTATCTATGGATTTGTCAGTGAACTGATGCTCGACGTATGGCTTGAAAAGAACCACGCTATCTATCATGAACAGAATGTTTCCTTTATGGAAAAGCAGAACTGGTTAAAAAAGGGTGGAGCATTTTTAAAACGAAAACTACTGGGGAGAAGCGTAAAATGAATTCTTGTGCACCACCGTATTTTACTATCATTACTCCGGTGTATAATGCTGCCCCTTTTCTCGAAAATACAGTACAGTGTATTTTGCGGCAATCATTTTCTGATTTTGAACTGATTTTAATTGATGATCAGTCCCAGGATAATAGTTGGGACCTTTGTCAGAAATTCTCAGCATTAGATTCTCGTGTCAAATGTTTTCGGACCCCGCAAAATGGGGGAGCATCTGCTGCACGGAATGTAGGACTTTCACATGTTAACGGACAGTTCCTTATTTTTATTGATGCTGATGATGAAGTTCCCCAAGACTATTTGAAAAAACTCCATGGTTACTCCGAAGATTATGATTGTGATTGTATCAAGTTTGGTCTCAAAGAAATATATTTTAATGGTAAGGGCAAATTGATTCGTACTTGCGATTGTTATATTCAATCTGGGCTATATAAAACTAAAATCGATATTTTTAGGCAAATGGTAAGCCTTGAACTTATACCAGCATTCGGCTATTTATGGAATAGTATATATAAAGTAAGCTTGATTAAAGAACATCATTTACTTTTGAATTCAGCGTTAAAAATAAATGAAGACTTCGAATTTAATATTCGCTATTTTCAGTACGTACGATCTTTATGTTGTGTTAATTATTGTGGTTATTCATATGCAAAACGAGTCGATGGAAATAGCCTTAGTACCGCTCATAATGAACGGTATTACGAACTTCATATGATGAAAATTAATCAATTCTTGGCAATATATGATTCCTTGCATATGACCGATCAACAAACGCTGTCTTCAATCTTTTGGATGTATACCAGATTTATTTACAGCACGATCCAACGTGCTATGGAGGATAAACAAAATTTGAATTCTCTCCTGTTTGAGATTAAACGTTCTGATTTATACATGAGATTTATGAAAGTTGCTCTTGTCGGCCTGCCTCGCAAGGCACGTATGATGATTCACATTCTCAGAAATCTGCCAACGCCTATTCTCTTAGCCGCAGTAGTTTGCATAAGTACTGTTAAACAAAAATACCCTGGATTTTTTTCAATGATAAAGAGGTGAGACGTAAATGCCCCCGATACGGGTTCTTCAAATTGGAATGACAAAAAATATTGGTGGATTAGAAACATATCTCATGCAGCAGTTTCGCCATTTGGATAAATCCAAAGTCGTTTATGATTTTGTAAATATTACAGGCGAATATGATATTGTCTTTCGTACTGAAATAGAAAGCGCTGGAAGTAGAATTTTTGAAGTTAAGTCTCGGCATTCTAATCCAATTCGTCATTATTGGCAATGGATTAAGCTCCTCTATCAAATTTCCCCTGATTATAAAGCGATTGTTCTTAATTCGAATAGCATAATATATGTATTTCCGTTAGTTGCCGCAAGATTTTTTGGAATTCCTATGCGCGTAATTCATTCGCACAATTCAGGTTTTGAACAATCAATTGGGATATTACGAAGCTTTTTAATTAAATTAAATCAAATTTTATTAAAGTGGTCCGCTACTCATTATTTTGCTTGTTCTCAACTTGCGGGAAAGTGGATGTTTGGTAGTCATTCACATTTTACAGTAATACCTAATGCAATTGACTTATCAAGTCTTACGTACGACTCTGAAATTCGCACCAAAACACGTAAAAGCTTAAATTTAAATAATGCGTTTGTTGTAGGTCATATTGGAAGATTTACCTTCCAGAAGAACCATGAGTTTCTGATTCAAATTTTTTCAGAAATATATCATAAGAAAAGTAATGCAGTATTGTTGCTTATTGGCGATTCGGTAGATGATTATACGTACCTAAATCGTGCACGAGAACTTGTAAAAAACTTGAGCCTTGAAAATGTCGTTTATTTTTTAGGGATGAGAAATGATGTACCCCAGTTAATGCAAGCGATGGATGTTTTCCTTTTGCCTTCTCATTTTGAAGGATTGCCAGTAGTTGGAATTGAAGCTCAAGCAGCGGGTTTGCCTTCTTTTTTTTCTAATACAATTACTAAAGAAGTCGGAGTGACTAATCTGGCTCATTTTATTTCTTTAGAAGAGGAACCGAAAAAGTGGGCTGACATTGTTGTGAATTTTTCTAATATTGATAGACAAAGCAGGTTATCAGATTTGCAAAATGCCGGTTATGATATTAATAGTACAATTAAAAAAATTGAAGAATTATATCTTCATAACTAATATTTAAGCTTGATTTATAATATGAGGCGTTTATGCACAATAAAATTAAGCTAAATTGCAATAACAAGTTGGACACTTTTCCTAACTCTGCTTAAGCCGCACCTAGACTATAAATTTTATCTAGTTCCTCTGAAAATATTTCCTCTGAACTATGGCAGCCGAGAATCTTGCGAGGAAGGCTGTTGCGCCACAGCTCAATTTCTAAGACGTCTTCTGCTGTGTAGGAGTCAATCCGCTTCCCTTTAGGGATGAAACGTCGGATAAGCCCGTTGAGGCACTCTACGGAGCCTTTATCGCACGAGGTGTAGGAATGCGCATAGTATAGAGGGTCTCTGCAGCTTTTTCGAGGTTTGAAAGGCCTGCAAACTCTGAACCATTGTCCGCCGTAATTGTTTTGAAGACCGCTCCGAAGTGTTCGCTGTATTCATCCAAGAGCGTTTCGAAGGCAGCCATAACGCTTTTAGCGGATTTGTCTGGCAGCTTAACAATCATGAACTCCCTGGTCTTACGCTCCAAAAGAGTAAGAAGGGCCTCATCTTGGCCGGACTTTGCGCCAATAACAAGATCACATTTCCAATGGCCGAATTCCTTTCGTTCCTCGACTTCTTTAGGCCTTTCTTCAATACTCCGGCCAAGTTTTCACTTGTTCAGACGAAGCAGATGTTTCTTCGTTTTTCTGCGCAGTTTCATGGGCAGATTGTGGTTCCTGATATTAAAGAGCCCCATGCCGACATAGTTGTACAGCGTCTTTGTGCAAACCACTTGATTCCGGGTAAAGTCTCCCGCTATGAGAGCGTTGCCCACGCAGACATCAAGGGACCACCCTGTGGAAAAGAACTTCTTTTCCACAGGATCGATGAAGGCCTTCTTATCTAGGTAGCTGTAATGATGGCAGGAGGCCTTTCTGTTCTCTTCATAGACCACCTTCTGCCCCCCGGAGGCTTTATACTGTCTTTTGGTGCCGTTATAAAGCAGTGTGGATCCGCGCTTGGTTTCATTGGATATGGCAATTGGAGAAAAAGTAAACTCTCTGGCAATGGCTCTTAAGGAATACCCATCTTTCAGGCGAATTTGGATGAGCATCCGATCCTCGTACGAAAGATGTTTTCCCTTTTTGTGCCCATTTGTGGTAGAATATGCGATGCCCATAGTGTCATTCTTCCTGGGATTTGGTCTGGTAACTATATTCTAACAGAGGATGCTTCATTATTGGCCTTTTTATATTTCCAAAATGGACCCTTTAGGGGTGTCCAACTTCTTTTTACAATTAGCCTGAATATTCTATCGAAAAAATATTAAATTTCTTATGATTGCATGTTTTCCTGTCTAAAGTTAATATGTAGGTCAATGATGCATTATAACTAATAAATTAATGATCATAGCGCATTAAAACTGCTTGATGCACTTTAATCCTGTGTTCTTATAAAAATACCCATAATGAAAGGAAAAAATGATGATTCTTTGATAAACATCATGGTACTAAAAATTGAAATTCAGTGAAATCTCAATTAAAAATTTCCGTAACTTTGAAAATATTACTATAAAATTAGACAATAAAAATGTCTTTTTTGGAATGAATGATGTAGGAAAAACAAATTTTCTTTATGCATTGAGATATGTATTTGATAGGGATGTCAGAAAGCAAGAATTCATTGAAACTGATTTTTATAAAAAGAATACAGATGTCCCTATTGAGATTATTGTACAAATAGATATTAGTGATATAACGGATCCTGATAGTGAAAAAATACGTGCAAAAGTAAAAGGCGCATTGTTGAGTGATCAGGATATAGTATATATTAAGCTGTTTGCTGAATATAATGCCGCCGAAATGCAAGGAACTCCTTTGCTTTATTGGGGCGGTAATTTGGATGATCTTCAAGAAATACCTCTTAAAGGATATACTTCTGAAATCGATAATGTTTTTAATGTGGTATATATTGATGCATATGTAAATTTATACAATCTTTTTAGAAAAAATACTGCTATTCTTCTTAAAAATGATGATATTGATGATGAAACTTCAGTAAAAGATATTGAAAAATTGGTAAATAAATTAAATGATAAAATATCATCATTATCTGGAATTAAAAATTTTGAAAAACTAGTAAATCCAAAATATAATAATTTTAGGAATGATGAAATTGAGATTTCAGTTAAATCAGAACTTGCTGTTAATGGTATATATTCAAATGTTGTTCCTTACATAAAGGAAAAAGGGAGTGAAGATCTTTATCCGACATCTGGAGAGGGACGTAAAAAATTACTGGTATATTCAATATACGATATCTTAGCAAAACAAAAAGAAGAAAAGAAAATAAATCTATTTCTTATAGAAGAACCTGAAAACCATCTGCATCGATCCATGCAGATGGCATTGTCGCACAGGATTTTTGTAGAAAGTAAATACAAGTACGTTTTTCTAACCACACATTCTTCATATGTTTTAATGGATATGGATAACGTGAATCTTGTAAGAGTTTATAATGAAACAAAAATAAATTCCGCAAGCTCCTTTTATACTGTTCCTCAAGAATTTAAAACATTAAAAAAACAGTTAAATAAAGGTCTTATTGAGGCGATTTTTGCTGATCGAGTATTATTGGTCGAAGGTCCATCAGAAGAGATACTTTTTGACAAAGTTTTATCGACTCTAAAACCGTTTTATCAGGTTAATGGTATATTTATTTTGGTTACAAATGGTATTGATTTTAAACCTTACATCAGCGTTTTAGCTAAACTTAACATACCTTACTTTATTAAAACAGATAATGATTTGCGGACCACAGGACAGGATTCAAGTTATAGCCCGATTGGCTTTTTTAGACTTAATCATATACTTGAACAAGATCTCTTACCGACAGATGCTGTTGATGGAAATGAGATTGAAGTTAAACGAAGATTATATGACTTGAATAAAAAAGTGCTTGACGAGATTAGAACTGAAAAACATATATATTTATCCAAGGTTAGTTTGGAAGAGGACTTGGATGAAGTTTTGCATGATAAACTAATTGTTTATTTACCAAATGCGAATGGTGATGTTATTTCTTATCTAAAAAAACATAAAAAATATAATATGATTGAACTTGTCAATAAACTAAGTCCTGAAGACTGTAATAAAATATTTAAACACTACAATTTCGCATGCCTGGAGGAAATTTGCAAATGAGTATTTCAAAGGTTCAACAAGAGATTATAGATACTCCTGGCAATATGGTTGTTAGGGCTAGTGCGGGTACAGGGAAGACTCACACAATGGTCGCTAAGATTGCAGAGGACCTCAAGCGTAATCATACACATAAAATTATTGCAGCCATTACTTTTACAGTTAAAGCCGCAAAAGAAATAAAAGACAGGCTTAAAAGTGAAGTGAAAGACAATTTTATAGGAACGAATAATAGTTTTGCAATTGAAGAAGTAATAAAGCCCTTTGCGAAGGACGTATTTGGGAGTGGATTCAAGGAAAATATAAGTACAGATTATTCTATAAGAGGAGAAGACTTTGATGAATGCCTTTCTTACTTAAAAAATCAACAAACAATATGCTCGTATACTGATAACAAGAAAAATTTCGTGTTTGAATTGGCTTTAGAAATAATAAAAAATTCTAAGGCGTGCAGGCTTTTTTTAAAGGCTAAGTATTTTAAAATTTATATTGACGAATATCAAGATTGTGACTATGCGATGCATCAATTTTTTTATGTACTTATGCAAACAATTAGATATTCATTTATTTGTGGTAGGTGATGAGAAACAATCTATTTATATATGGCGGGGAGCTTATCCTCAGGCATTTAGAAGTATTCTGGATATGCCAAATTTTAGTAAGAACAAATTGAGGGAAAATTATCGTTCTTGTCGTCAAATACAAAATTACTCTAATTTGTTAAATGAAGACACTCAAAGCCTTTATAGCCCTGAACTTGACAATTCAGCAATCATATTATTAAAAACTACTTCAAAAAAGTGGGCTAATCAGGTATATTCGCTGCTCAATAATGAAAAAAGTTGTGCATTGTTAAGATTTAAGAACGATGACGCGAAAACAGGGGCAAAAGAATTAGAACAGGCTGGAACTCATTTTACTTATGTACCTAAAACACCAATTTCAGAAATTACAACAGATGTAGCTTGGCTATACAATGCAATTGCACAGTATTTTATTCTAAAAAAATATTCTGTCTATGACTTGATGAATGAAATTCCTGAAGAGTCAATAGGGGATAGACTCGTTACTAACTATCTTACTAGAATGCTCAAGTCTATTGAATATGCCTTAAAAAATGAAAATGATGAAGATGTTATTAGAGAAGTAATTGAAATCGCAAAACATTTTGGCTATACTACAACGTCAGAAAAACATATCAGAGACATGATAAAAACAATAAGGGAAGAAGAGTATCATGCAGCTTTTTATATGGATAAACTGCAAAATATTTCTATAACATTTCATTCATCAAAAGGATTGGAATTTGACCAGGTAATTATATTTGCTGGTGACTATGGATTAGAAAAAGAAGATGACATTTACAACCACTATGTTGCAGTAACACGTGCTAAATCAAAACTCATAATTGTTAATATTACAGATTATAATGCGTGGCGTAGTGACAGATTTAGAAATAATTTAACTGCAATATTTCAAAGATCAGGTGTGTTACCACAGGATTTAATGACAGTAATAGAGATGTAAGCTCTACATTAGTTTAATTATTATTTTTTTTGCAGTGCTATCTTATTTATTTTATTAAAGGAATAATTTATCTAATCAGCCACAGCTCCAATGCAGCTCCAATAATTATTGCAGGTTCCAGCATGCGGAGAAATTAATTTCCCATATGATCCAGTAATCCTTCAAGGATAAGCGACTTCCCCTATATGGCGATGGCAGCAATGTACGTGATTGGCTTTACGTTGATGATCATTGCCGGGCTATCGATATGATTCTCCAGCATGGACGGGTAGGAGAAATCTATAACGTTGGGGCAGGGGAGGAACGCAGCAACCTCGAAATTGTTCATCTTATTTGTCGAACCTTGAATAAGCCAGAGAGTTTGATTCAGTTTGTGGAAGATAGGAAAGGGCACGATGTGCGCTATTTCCTGGATATTTCTAAGATCCGTAATGAATTGGGATGGAGTCCGGAGACAGCATTTGATGTGGGGATGGCAAAGACGATTCAGTGGTATGAGGAAGAGTATGGAGAAAATGCCCTTTAGATTATAAAGATAGATTGTGTCAATAATCTTTCGCAAATTCATTTTCAACCGTCGGTGTACAGGGTTAACTGGCAGTGAACTGGTCATCTGCCTGGCATTGAAATTCAAGTTCAAACAGATGGTCCATATTCAGGTATCTCTTGGATCCCCAGTCTGTTGATGCTACATGGCGCAACCGGGCACAGACCAGCATCAGAGCGCTCTGGCCATCTGGAAAAGCTCCAATCGCCCTTGTACGGCGCTTGATTTCCCGATTGACTGTTCTGTGGTATTGTTGGTTCGGATTCGATTCCAGTGTTCGCTAGGATAGTCCATATATGTTAAGGTTTCTTCGATGCCTTCTTCCACTTCCGCAGTTAGCTTCAATTCCCGAAGCTTCTCAGCAACCAGTGCAGCCTTTTCACGGGCTGCGGCTTTACTTTCCTGAGAATGGATTGTCTTCAACATCATAGAGACTGTACGCATCTTTGTGCTGGGCGTGACGGTAAATACATTTCTGTAGAAGTGTACAGTACAGCGCTGAAATCGCGCATCAGGGAAGACCTCAGGAATGCTTTCTAGCATGCCAAGGCACTTATCTCCAATGATGAGGCGAATGCCTTTAAGGCCTCTTTCCTTGAGCCAGACGAAGAAGTCCTTCCCGCTTTCACGGTCTTCTTTCATGCCCTCGGCGGTACCCAGGATCTCTCGATAACCTTCATGATTCACGCCAATGGCTACGAGAATAGAAACGTTTTGAATCTTACCGCCCCAGCTTCGCTTTAGCTATACACCGTCAACGTAGACGTAGAGGTACTCCTCGAGAACGCCATTCTTCGATGTGTTCATAGGCTTTCTTGTTGAGACTACTGATGGTTCCCGGAGACACCTTGGTTCCCCAAAGAGCTTCTGTGATGTCCTCTACTCGGCGAACGGAAACACCGGCTAAGTACATCTCGATCAATGCCTCTTCAACGGAGCATTCACGACGCTTGTAACGCTCTATGATGGCAGTTTGGAACTGAATGCCCTTGAGCTTGGGAACCCTGAGAGTCACATCACCTAAAGTGGTTGAGAAGTTCCTCTCATAATGACCAGAGCGGTAGCCCTTTCGGTCACCGGAACGCTCATACTTTTCTGTGTTGACGAGTTCATCAGCCTCATGATCGAGCAGAGCATTAAGGGTCTCTTCGACGCTACTGTGTGCTAGATCTTTGAGATTGTTCTTTATGAGATCCTCATTGAGTTGTATAATGTTATCAGACATAGCTATAGCCTCCTCGGTGGGTTTTGTGTGGTAACTTAATTTTACCGACGGCAATGGACTATGTCTATTTTTATATGAAATTGAATTTGCGAAACATATTATACGTTATCGAAGGTTATACCCTGCAGGATGGTACAAAACTGATGTTAAGTGAAAAAGATCAGATGTGGCTAGGATTAAACGATACGTTTTCGTTTAAGTAAAATTCGTTTTCCCATAACCAAGAAACATCAGGAAGGGAAGAACAATAAGCTAATTCAGTTCATATCTATCAAAAGAGAAATGAATAACCGCTAACTGTGAAAAACAATGGGAAAGGGGTTAGCTCGCTTTAGGATGAATCCTTAATTCAGCACTCAACTCCAATGCAAGAGCTTTGGCATTAGAAATTCGAATGAGCTGTGAAACTTCAAATTTAAAAATAATGTTCTATTATGTTGGTGGGTTTCTTTATTTCTTTATGTTGGGTGCAATTTATGAAGGCGCAATAGGCAGGTCTCAATTCCTTTAATTAGCTAGGGATTCAGGCTTATAAGAAGATACTTCATGAATCGGTGACAGAATTTATTACAGAAAGTCAAGAAATCTGGTTGTAATTTTAATGTATGGGTGTTAGAGGTAGACCAGCTATGAAATTTTTTGAATCATTTTTTAATAAAGAGCGGTGCGCTTCTACTGTAGTAGTGACAATGGGGATAACTGCGACGATTATTTTCTTATTGTACATCCATTTGGGCTTAGCACCATTTGGTCTTGCTTCATTGGCTGTAAGTGATGCAAGAATTCAATACTTGGATTTTTTCTCATTCTATAAAAGGGTTTTATCTGGAAATGAATCTGTTATCTATTCTTTTTCTAAAGGCCTAGGGAGCAGTACTTGGGCAGTCGCAGCATACTATTTATTTTCACCATTTAATTTTCTTGCAGTGTTTTTTGAACAGCAAGATTTACATGCTTTTTATGATATTTTAGTTTGCATTAAACTAATTTTATGCAGTGGAGCAATGGCTTACTATATAGAACGTCGATTCAAGGGATCCTTATCATCCTTAGCCGTTATATTACTGTCCTGTAGTTATGGTTTGATGCAGTATAATTTAGAGCAAGCTAAAAACGTCATGTGGTTAGATCCCCTCTGTGTCCTTCCATTTTTATTGTGGGAAGGACACAGACTTATTGAGGGAAGAGGGATGGCTCGTTTTTCTGTATGGGCAGCTGTTGCACTTCTATCTAATTGGTATATGGGATTTATTGTCTTGCTTTTTACAGGCATATGGCTGACTTGGGAGTATGTTTTTGAAAAGGCTGAAGGGAAGTTAATTGATAGGAATGTATTAATTTTTGTAGGGAGACTTGGGGCGGCAATTTGTCTTGGCGTAGGATTGGCTGGATTTGTTCTTGTTCCTGCATTTACTATCATGGCAACCGGTCGGGGCAGTATTGATTGGAATAGTCTGAGCCTGAGTTATAGTGGAAGCCGGATCCATTTTATTCAAGGTTTCCAAGCAGGAGCTATTAGCGGGAATAAAAAAGTTACATTATTTGTTGGATCTTATGCGTTAGTTGGAGCCCTGATTTTTTATCTGGATTCAAACTTTGGAAAGACAAGGCGGATATGGATTCTTTATTGGCTGCCTTTTTCTTTGCTTGTTTTTTATTGGGCTCCATTTTACTTTTTGTTTTCTCTTTTAAAATCGGCAACAAGTTATTGGTATAGGTATTCCTTTATTTTTAGTATTCCTATGATTTTTTGTACAGCTTCTTATCTTTCGATGCCGAAATCTAATTTCCGAAATGATAAAAGAAATTTTGCTTTACTGCTTATTTATCCTGCAATTACGATTCTGCTGAGTGTAGTTAGACCAGGTCAAAGTCAATACTTTGTATTTTTGTCGAGTTTTATTTTTGTTGTCTTGCTAGGTTATTTTTATCTTCATGGTACCGAGTACAACAAAAAATCTCGCTTTTTTAGAATATATAAGGCCATAGTGTTTGTGCTAGTTTTAGTTGAGCTTACTTTTAATGCTGGGCATGTAATGAACACTTTTAAAAATAATGATGTCTTAGCGTATCGAGCTTATGTTCAGGACGGCGTGCAGCAAGTTCAACATATAAAGGAGAATGATAAGGAAATATACCGTCTTCACCAGACGCATCCATTTTATACACAGGCTTTGAATATTACGGCCAATTTTAATGAACCATTGGCATATGGTTATTACGGTATTTCAAGCTATACTTCAAGTCCCGACAATCGCGGATTGGCCTTCCTGAATCGAATGGGATATGCACAGTGCGGGGAAAATATGAATATTACAACAGGAAGCATTTTAAGCGCAGATTCATTGTTGGGGGTTAAGTATATTTTATCACCTGTGCAACTGGAGGGATTGAAAGAGGTCTCGTGGGGGCGCATGCTGAACGATGAACGAATTTATCAGAATCCGTATATGATGCCTCTTGCTTTTACTCTGAAATCTTCAGCAGTAGCAAAAGTCCCTTATCATAATGATCCTTTCGTGTACCAAAATCTCTTATGGAGTGAGCTCTTAGGTCATCCGGTATCTATTTATAAACGGATGGAATATCAGATCAGTTCAAGCAATGAACATACGATAATTTTTGCTTTAAAGACTCCTGCTGATGGAAGCTGCCTCCTGTATGGCAATCTTCCGACAAGTGGAAATCTTGAAGGCGAACTGCTTATTAATCATCAGATTAGGCAAGGTTATTCCCGATGGCTTGCACCATCAGTATTCAACATACCACAAAACGCTTTCCCGACAGTAGAGTTGCATACGAAACAAAAAAATAATCAAGTCATTGCAAATGCCCAATTCTATTACTTGGATCTGAAAGAATGGGAAAATATATACAAAGAAGTGGAAAACAACGCTGCTCAGATCCATGCTTTTAAAAATGGAAAAGTAGAGATGGATGTTTCTGGACAACAGGGAAAGCTCCTTTTCACGTCTGTACCTTACGATAAAGGGTGGCAAATTAAGGTGAATGGAAATAGAGTTTCGCCCAAGCTTATCGAAAATTATCTCATGGCGATTCCCTTAGCGGATGGGGATAACCATGTTGTATTGACGTATCAGTTGCCAGGATTCAAAAAGGGTATTCTAGTTACCCTTCTAAGTATTCTAATCCTTATCGGCGTATCACCGCGGCACACGCATTTATTTAATTCATGATGAAGGGACGAAATGATAATGAAGTTATCTTTGGTTGTTCCTGTTTATAATGAGGAAGAAGCTATTCCCGTGTTCTATAAAGCAATTTCTAGTTATGTTTCTTTGAATGCGTATGAGTTAGAGCTTATCTTCGTCAACGATGGAAGTAAAGATCAGACGGAAACCTTGATATATGAGCTGGCACGGAAAGATTCCCGTGTTGTTCCACTTTCTTTTACGCGAAACTTTGGAAAGGAAGCTGCCCTTATGGCAGGGTTATCATTTGCTACAGGCGACGCTGTTATTCCTATCGATGTGGATTTGCAGGACCCAATTGAGGTCATTCCAGAACTGATCGAGCGCTGGGAGATGGGCGCCGATGTCGTGCTGGCAAAAAGAATCGACCGCACGACAGATTCGTATTTAAAACGGAAAACAGCAGAATGGTTCTATAAATTCAATAATAAGATCAGTGATCTCAAGATAGAAGAGAACGTAGGTGATTTTCGACTTCTTGATAGAGCCATTGTGGATGAAATCAAAAATCTTCCAGAACGCAATCTATTTATGAAAGGAATTTTATCATGGGTTGGCGGCACCGTTGATGTCGTTCCATATAAGCGTGCGGAAAGAACTGCAGGAAAAACAAAATTCAATGGTTGGAAATTATGGAACCTAGCTCTTGAAGGGATTACGAACTTCTCGACTGTATTGCTTCATATCTGGTTCTATATCGGAATGATCATCGCTGCAGGAGCTTTGCTGTATGGCGCCTATATGATTCTCTCGAAACTTCTTTTTGGAAACCCTGTTCCTGGGTATCCGTCCCTCATTGTATCCATCTTGTTCATCGGCGGTATCCAGCTTATTGGGATGGGGCTTATGGGAGAGTACATCGGAAGAATCTATTTGGAGACGAAGAGACGGCCGAGGTATGTTTTAAAACACAGTGAGTTTATGAAGAATGGAACGCGGTCTAGAGCGCAGCAACCTTAAAATTGTTCGTCTTAGTTGTCGAAGCTTGAATAAGACAGAGAGTTTGATTCAGTTTGTGGAAGATAGGAAAGGGCACGATGTGCGCTATTCCCTGGATGTTTCCAAGATTCATAATGAATTGGGATGGGGTCCGGAGACAGCTTTTGATGTGGGGATGGCGGAGACGATTCAGTGGTATGAGGAAGAGTATGGAGAAAATTCCCTTTAGATTATAAAGATAGATTGTGTCAATAATCTTTCGCAAATTCATTTTCAGCCGTCGGTGTACAGGGTTAACTGGCAGTGAACTGGTCATCTGCCTGGCATTGAAATTCAAGTTCAAACAGATGGTCCATATTCAGGTATCTCTTGGATCCCCAGTCTGTTGATGCTACATGGCACAACCGGGCACAGACCAGCATCAGAGCGCTCTGGCCATCTGGAAAAGCTCCAATCGCCCTTGTACGGCGCTTGATTTCCCGATTGACTCGTTCCGTGGTATTATTGGTTCGGGTTCGATTCCAGTGTTCGCTAGGATAGTCCATATTTGTTAAGGTTTCTTCGATGCTTTCTTCCACTTCCGCAGTTAGCTTCAATTCCCGAAGCTCCTCAGCAACCAGTGCAGCCTTTTCACGGGCTGCGGCTTTAGTTTCCTGAGTCTAAAATTTCAAAAACTCTGAAAATCGAAATTTTGCATAAAACGTGCAAAAAATCCAATGAGATTGACAAATTAGGTTCGTGTTATATATAATTATATAAGAAGATTATTTTTGCATGTGAACTGGGAGGTGGATCATGTTACTGCAATTTACTGTAAAAAATTTCATGTCCATAAAGGATGAAGTAACTCTGAGTTTGCTGGCTAATCCGAGTGTTCATGAGCATGAAGACATCCTTATCAGTCACAAAAATGAGAAGCTTCTGCCTATTGCATCTATTTATGGAGCAAATGCGGCGGGAAAGAGCAATCTTTTTAGAGCGATTTCAACGGCTATTAAGGCCATTCGCTATTCGAATTACCGGCAAATTGATCGGCCTATCGGTGGAATCATTCCTTTTGCAATGGATCCTAAAACCGTTAAGCAACCGACTTCTTTCGATTTTATATTCATTACAAAAGGTAAAAAATACCAATATGGTTTTTCAGCTACAAATCAGGCCATTATTGATGAATACCTTTATGAATTTCGTACTTCTCGTTCTTCTAAGATATTTGAACGCAGTCAATCCAATAAGTACAGCTTTACCAAGAAGAATGAAGATGAGTTTAACTCCTATGTTTCTAAAAATTCACCGAATAAACTATTCCTTTCTACAGCCACTAGTTGGAATTGCAAACTGACAAAAGATGCTTATACGTGGTTTTCTGAGAGCATTGATGTTTTTGATTCAAACTTTATCGCCGATTATGGAATGCAAATTCTTGAAGAAGGCAATGAAGAAGGCAAAGAATTTTTACGTAAAAAATTACAAGAGGCAGATTTTAATATAGATGGATACGTCCTCAAAGTAAGAGAAACGAACTTTGAGAATCTCAATCAATCAGCAATGCCTGAGGAAGCCTATGAAGTTATGAAAAAACTTTTAAAGGATTATAAGGGCAAAGAAGTAGAATTCAACGTATCTCATTCGGTTGTCGATAAAGACGGCCATCGCTCTTCGTATAGTTTGCCTTTTCAACTTGAATCAGAGGGAACCAAAAGAATGTTCTTTTATGGAATATCTTTCTGGAAAGCACTTAAATTAGGTAAAACTATCTTCATCGATGAACTAGATAATAGTATGCATCCCCTTCTTGTGAAATTCCTATTAAAAACTTTCAATGATATAAAAACTAATCCAAATCATGCTCAACTTATTTTTTCAACCCATGATGTTAGTTTACTATCTTTAAAAGAATTTAGGCGCGATCAGATTTATTTTGTCGAAAAAGATAGAAAATCTGCGGTCAGCACATTTTATCCCCTAGATGAATTTTCACCAAGAAAAACTGAAAATGTCCAGAGAGGATATCTGCAAGGCCGTTATGGAGCTATTCCGGTTATTAACCAGGAGGACCTCCAATGGTAGCATTTATGCAGAAAAGCAGAGGAAAGCGCCTGAGAAAACGAAAGAAGATTATTTTTATTGGGGCTGAAGGAAAGAATAAAACAGAAACAAAATATTTCAATTCATTCAATCGACTTCAGGATACTTATATTGTTAAATTTGCGCGCAATAATCGTACGGATCCTAAGGGAATGGTTACTTCCATCCATAAAGAAGCATCGACGGAAGGTATTACTGGACGCAATGGCGATGAGGTGTATGTCTTGCTGGATGCTGATTCAGAGCAATATAAAAAGGAACAGATCAAAGAAGCAATTTCAATAGGCAAAAATAAAAATGTAAATGTTATCATATCAAATCCATGCTTTGAGCTATGGCTCTTATTACATTTTGAATACACGACAAAGTATTTCTCTAGCAATCGTGAATTGATAAAAGAACTAAAACGTTATATTAAAAACTACGAGAAGAATTTAGATGTCTTTACTATGCTTGAAGATAAGCAAATGGATGCTCTGAAAAATGCTAAGAAGTTGCATTCAGTTCATGCAGAGACAAGGAAACAATTAGGATATGTTCAAAATCCTGAAACTGATATTGATATCTTAGTTGATAAGTTGAAATCTTGAATAAAAATGGTAGAAATCGGTTATAACAAATACACTGGTTTCTTTGTAAAATATGAAGATGCTATATCGTAAATTCCTTTACGAAAGGATACGGGGAGATGGACTTTTATTTGACGAAGAAAATGCGGGATGCTTGTCCGAAGATTGTTGCTGTGGAATCATAAGGCGCAGCTCAAGCTGGCGCATCACATTATTGAAGTGCTTAAGAAATTTCAAGTTCGTGAAGAAATCTGTATAAGATGAAGGTTTTTGATAGCGTCACGGGTGATCATTAGCATTCTTTAATAAACGCTGTACTTGGCGATTTTCCTCCTTCTTAAAAATGAATGTGTGCTGCTTTCATTTTGAGAAGGAGTTTTTGTGGTTCTTTGTCAAATTTTGGGGTGCTAAAGTGTCTATGCACTCCTGGAGAGGACATGCACTGAAGACAGTGCGTGTCCTTTTTCGTTGCGGGTATTGATGTACAAGATCCTATTACGAAAGCGCTCAAAATTGCGCAGACCAAATGAGATCCGTTTTAACACCTTGGTTTTATTGCTGCAGCCTTCAGTAAAGCCGTTGGAGTAGATATATAAGGTCACTCCTGATCTCTGGCAAAAAGACCGTATCGTGAGGCCTGAACCGAACGTAGACATGAGTTCGGTTCAGGGCTTTTTGTAGGTTGAATTCTTTTCTTTAGTTTTGCTGAAATAGCGTGATATTTATCCGATAGGATCTTTTACCATTTCATCCATATGATTATGATTACAATGAAATTAAGAAACGATTACCTTCTTTTAAGCACTGTCCGTCTTCGTGTTTTGCCTCTGAGCTCGACTCGTAGAGTCGATCCGCCCCACCAGGGCGGGGGACCGAAACCGGGAAGTTTCCATAAGCATTTATCATTAAAATTTCCCGGTTTTGGTGGTGGATGAGGAACGGCAGTGACGTCTCCATACGAACGGCAGTGAGGCAGATTCGCCCGGAGTTTCGAAGATCGCTTTTGAAGCGGAGCGAAAGTCGAGAAACATGTGTGAGGGCGAGTTTCATTCGGACCCGTTCCCCCGTAAGGAGGCGGTTTGGGTCCGGCGTTTTCTCTTTGTTCTCTGGTCTTTTTTCGTTTACTTAGTATGTGGAAATAGGGAAAAGACTAAAATGGGACGATTTCAGTACAAGATAGGGATCATGATTTTCGATTTTTTCATTGACAGGTTTGGACTGCCTAACTATAATAAAATGCGAATGCGAACTATTTGCAAGTTAGGAGCTGAATCAATTGAGGAAATGGATCGTTTTATTTTTGATGGCATTTTGTTTTTTAGGTAGGGCAGAGGCAGCGGGACATATTGAAGGAGTCTCCTATGGTGTCAATCAGGAAGGCCAGCTGCGGGTTGTCATTGAATCGGATCAGGCACTTCCATATAAGACCAAGATTTTAGAGGGGGAGGCCCATATTTTTGTTAAGGGAACGCTGGATCCATCCATTGTCCCTATTTATCATCCTCGTGAATCCACCCATGTGAAAACGGTTCGTTTGCAAAAGACACCAAAGGGCACGCTGATTCATATTCATACGGATGAAAATCCGACGCGCGCTGATTTCAAGGTTTTTGCTTTGAAGGCTGATCCTGCTACAAAACGACCTTACCGCATCGTCATTGATGTCGCCCCTGTATTTGAGCGAGGATATCGTGTGGGAGGCGGCCTTAAGGGCAAACGCATCACCCTTGATCCTGGTCATGGCGGTTCGGACCCTGGTACCCATGGGCTTGAAAGCGGGCTCAAGGAAAAGGAAGTAACTTTGCCGCTTGCCCTGCGTGTCAAGAAGCTCCTTGAACAAAAGGGGGCGGTCGTTTATCTGACTCGGTATAGTGACCGGGATGTCTATGGCCCGACTGCAACAGATCAGCAAGAGCTCCAGGCAAGGGTGGATGTAGCTGAAAAGTCCGGATCTGACCTATTTTTGAGCATCCACTGCAATGCAAGTACGGATCGAAGCGTCGGTGGTTATTCTACGTATTACACGCCAAAGACTCCGTATGACAAGAAACTGGCAGATGCGCTTCAAAAGGAGCTCATGCAGACGGCCGATGTGACCGACCGCGGCATTTTTGATTCAAGGCTCTATGTCAACCGCAAGTCGACGATGCCAAGTGCGCTCGTAGAGTGTCTTTTTATGACAAATGCAAGGGAAGAACAAATGCTTTTGAGCGATGCGTTCCTTGATAAGATTGCAGAAGCAATCGCTAGAGGAATTGAACAGTTTGAGGGGTGAGGGGCACGCTGATCTGGAGAATCGGAGCGATTTTTGCTCCGAGTAAAAAAGGACGGGGGAGCGGAGCGCAAGTCCGAGAAACATGTGTGAGGGCGAATGAAGTTCCGCCCCCTCCCGTAGGGCGGTTTGGGGCGGTGCGTTACGGTCTTTTGCCTTCCCGTTTTTCCCCTCCCAAATCCACCATGAAGAATTTTCTTTTCCCTTCCTTTTATGATAAGATAGGGAGGGTAGAAAATTCATCCGCCGATGCGGTGGGAGAGGGACGGACACGTTGTTATGGAGAACTTGATTGTTGCTTTTTCGGCAGTTGCACCGCTGATTTTTTTTATGCTGGTTGGCTATGGGTTCCGCAAAAAGGAAAAGTTTGACGACTCGGTGATTTCCAATTTCAATAAGCTCATTTTTCAGATTCTTTTACCGGTCAATATGCTCATGAGCGTCTATCGGTCCGATATCAAGAATACGCTGGATCCGAGGATGCTTTTTTATGCCATCGGCGCACTGCTTACGGTCTATGTCATTGGTTTTGTTTCGACCTGCGCTTTTGTGAAGGAAAATCGCAAGCGAGGTGCCATGATCCAGGCCCTTTACCGCAGCAATTTCCTGCTTTTGGGGGTCCCCATTGTAGAAAATATCTATGGTACGGACCATATTGGCATGCCTCTTTTATTATCCGCGTTCATTATCCCCATCTATAATGTGCTTGCCGTTTTTACACTTGAAACGTTCCGTGGAAACCGTCATGGTTTTCACCCAGGGACGATCCTTATGGGCATCATAAAAAACCCCATGATCATTGGGGCTATTTTAGGCTTTGCCTTAAAGCTCCTGCCGCCTTTGCCACCCCTTGCGGTTAAAACGCTGCGTCAACTGGCTGCTTGTACGACGCCCGTTGCTTTGGTAGTCCTCGGGGCTTCTTTCAATTTTTCCGGAGCTGTTAAGGAAATCAAGGAAGTGGCCTTCTGTGTTGTGGGTCGTCTTCTCATTGCGCCTTTCCTCACCCTCGGCGGAGCCATCCTGATTGGAATTAGGGGCATCCCGCTGGCGTCCATTATGGCCATGACCATTACTCCTTGTGCTGTGGCTTCCTTTGCTATGGCCCAACAGATGGACAGTGATGGGGAACTTGCAGGCAACGCCCTTGTCTTTACGACGATCTTTTCGGCACTGACCATGTTCCTTTGGGTTTATGTATTGAAAGAAATCGGGGTTTTGTAATAAAATAAAAGCATCACGATTAATTGGAGTGAATATTATGGAAAGTAAAGGAAAACTTGTTCCTAAGAACGAACGGATCCTGCGGGCTGCAGAAGCCGTTTTTTCGAAAAAAGGATACCGCCAAGCAACGCTCGATGAAATCGTAAAAATCGCCGATACGGGAAAGGGAACCGTTTACAAATATTTCAATAAATAAGGAAAATCTTTTTTATACGCTTATCCATATGAAAAATGAAGTGCTTCTTGATGCCCTTCGTCACAGTGTGTATGAGTATACTACGTTTGAAGACCGCTTTCGTCATTATTTTCGGGCCTTGACCTTGTTCCTTGATAAAAACATTGTGCTCTGGTCCGTTCTCCTTCTTGAAATCATGTCCCCCCAGGCTGGCTGGCAGCTGATCTGGAATGATGAGAAAGAGGATTATGATGTTGTGACCCGTTGGGGCAAGGACCCTTCTTTGGCTGAGATCGAGACCCAGCGCCGGTATTTTGATATCATCCGCAGTGAAGTGGAACAGTTGCGGAGAATCTTTCAGCGCGGTGTCGATGACAAGTTTCTGAAACCGGTGGGGGACATGAAACGCATGTCCGGCAATATTTATTTTTCCTACACCATGACTATTTTGCAGGGCTTTATCACGCCAACCAACATGGATGAAGCGATCGAGCTTTTCCTCGATCGTTTCCTTCATGGCCATTGCAACCAAAAGGGGTAGCATGTGGTGTACGAATGAAACAACAGAGGAGGCTTTCCTTCGGGACGGCCTCTTTTTTGT
>NZ_AWUR01000022.1:0-78619 GCF_000468835.1 Acidaminococcus sp. BV3L6
AGTTTTCAAGGTTCTACCGTCGCTTTCGTTCTTGGCTATCGGCGACTTTCATAGAATAGCACTTTTCGAAAGCGCTGTCAACAACTTTTTTTAATTTCTTTTGGGAGCTTCGGCTCAAGACTGCTTCCCAATCAGAACTTGCCGTGTTGACAGGTACATACTATACCAGATTAAAAAATCTTTTGCAAGCACTTTTTCTCTTTTTTTATTTTCTCTATTTTCACTTACTTCTACTAAGAAAACTGGCTGCCGCAAAACGGCAGCCAGTACTGATCTTATTCATCTACCTGATACTTAAAGTTATCAATGACCGGACGTTCGTCCTTTTTGCCTTCCCGCACATCTTCGGTAAGGAGGGCCTGGACGATAATCGCCATTTCCAGGCGCTTGCGCTGAATCTTGCAGCCATATTCATAGGGCTTTTCAATGGTGCCATTCACCAAGTCGGCGTTTGCGTGACAGCCGCCGCTACAGAAGAAGCGGGCCCAGCAGGTCCGGCACTCCTCTTTCTTCATAACGTGCATATGGCGGAAGTACTGAACCATATCTTTTTTCACAATACCCATATCTAAGGTGCCCATCTTATATTGTTCCCGTCCAACGAACTGATGGCAAGGATAGATATCCCCTTCTGGCGTAATGGCATAATACTCGTGACCAGCTCCGCAACCTGCAAGACGCTTGGCAACACAGGGCCCATTATCGAGGGCAACATTGAAGTGGAAAAAATCAAAGGGAATTCCCTTGCGTCTCTTATCAAGGTAGATTCGGGCGAGTTTTTCATATTCTTTATCAAGGATTTGCCAATCGTCTTCCGTAAGGACATAAGGTTCATTTGTCCCGACAACCGGTTCCATGGAAATTTCGGACCCCACCTCGAGCATAGCGAGAACATCATCGGCAAAATGCGGGTTGTAATGGGTATAGGTTCCCCGGAGATAATAGTTGCGTCCCCGCCGGCTTTCAATGACTTTCTTGAACCCTTCAACGGCCTTATCAAAAGAACCCAGATGCCCCGGATAAGGTCTCATATGATCGTGTGTCTTTTTGCTCCCGTCTAGACTAAGGACCAACATGACCCTGTTGTCATTGAGATAGGTTACGATTTCATCAGTAAGAAGCGTTCCGTTGGTGGTCAGCGTCAGCTTGATATTCTTTCCCGTTTCTTTTTCACGTTTGCGGACATAGTCCACAATGAATTTTACGACGGGCATATTCATAAGCGGTTCCCCACCAAAAAGGTCAAGTTCCAGATTATGGCGCTTTTTGCTTCCCTTGATGGCAAATTCGATGGCCTTTTGGGCTACTTCCTTGCTCATGAGGGCACGATGGCCGCCAAAGTCCCCCGTATCGGCAAAGCAATATCCGCAGCGCAGGTTGCAGTCATGGGCAACATGGAGACAGAGAGATTTGAGGATAGGTTCTTCGGCAAATGTATCGGGTACGGAAAAGTCTGGAGAAAAAAGGAGGCCTGCCTCCTGCAGTTCCTTTAGTTCCGCCAGGACTTCTTCCACATCGCTGTCCGCGTACTTTCCCTTGAAATGGGCCTTTGTCTCTTCCGGGTTGTTCCCATCATAGAACCCCAGGATATCATAAATCATCTTATCGATGATATGGACGGCGCCGCTATTGACGTCAAGGACCACATAGTGGTCATCTAAATGCATTCTATGGATCAGCAAACTGTTTCCGCCTTTCATGATGTCTTAACAGTAAACGTACTCCCCTTTTCATAAAAAAGAGGATATGAAATGTAGAAAGAAAAAGGCTCCCCGCTTAGGCAGGGAGCTGTTCTACAATACCTTAAGCCTTTTCGCAGACCTGGTTGCCTACCGTGCAGGACGTTTTGCAAGCAGACTGACAAGAAGCTGGGCATTCGCCACAGCCGCCGCTGCGCAGGGTCTTTTTCAGCATTTCTTTATTGACAGTTTTGATTCTCTTTGCCATCGTACATCCCTCCTGACTTTAAACTGAACTTTATTTTATCTGTTTTTAAGGCATTATGCAAGGGTCTTTACAAAACTCCCCAGGAACGCTGCTTTTGATTTACTTTTTATGATAATACCACAAGAGGAAACGATTGAGGTCATATCCCGTCTTTTCGTTCACCCAACTGATCAGTTGGGCCTTATAAAGGGCCCTTTTGAAATGCTCCAGATTTTTCGCCTTGTGATGAAAGACATTGACCCGGCGCAGGGTAAGCAGTCCATCCTGTTCCGTATTGGTCCCAATGAGCCCTGTTACGCCTGCCGCATAGCCGGCTTCCTTCACATCTTCGACAACCTCTTTATTATAGGCGCCATTGGGGTAGCTCAAGGTTACACCATTCGGCGAATAATATAGCCCCAGCATGTGGTCATGGCTCTTCTTGAGATCTGCTTTCCGTTCCTGGCGGGAGAGCAGTGGCAGAGGCTTGTGGATATAAGTATGAGAACCAAGTTCCCACCCATATTGGGCAAGCTTTACTTCCTCGTCCCAGGTTAGATAGCCCGGCCACCCTTCATACATTCCCGCCATGAACATATTCCCAATATAGCCATATTCCTTCATGATGGGGGCCGCATTGGTCAGGTTGTCAAGGTAGCCGTCATCGAAGATAAGGACACATTCCTTATGAAAGGAATCGCCCGCCTTTCTTCTGCTTGCATAGTCCCCTAACTTGATGGTCTTATACCCATTTTCCTTGAGATATTCCATTTGGGTCCGAAATTCATCGGTTGGCATGGAATAAAGATCTGACTTATCTTCCACTCGGTGATAGGCGAATATGGGCACGGACCGATCCCTAAAATCCAAGAAATCATGGACCGCCCATGCGCAGCCTGCCGCGACAGCAATAAGGCCCAACAGAATCCCCGTTTTTCGATTCATCTTACTCACGCGCTTCCTTCCCTATTTTTTCCGCAATCTGTTCCAATTTCTTCAGCCGATGATTCAGACCCGATTTTCCAATATGGCCTTCCGTCAGCGCTGCAAGTTCCCCCACAGCTAAGTCTTGGTGTTTTAAACGCAGACGCGCCGCCTCCTGCAAGTTCTCTGGAAGCTGATCCAATCCTACGGTACGGTCAATGGTCCGAATGGCAGCCAATTGGCGTACAGCAGCCTTGACGACCTTGTTGAGGTTTGCCGTTTCGCAATTGACGACCCGATTGACCTGATTCCTCATATCCTTTAAAACCCGAACGTTCTCAAATTCCAGATAGGAATGATGTGCGCCGATAAGGGAAAGGAAAGAAGCGATGGCATTGCCTTCCTTCAAGTAGACAACATAGGTATTTTTTCGGTCAATCACACGGGCTGGCAAATCAAACCCCTTCATTATTTTACAGATATACTCCCCCATGTCAAGGCGGTCCGTGATTAGTTCCAGATGATAATCACTGAGCGGGCGGCTTACAGAACCACCCGCAAGGAATACACCTCGAAGAAAGGATTTCTTGCACGCATTCTTTTTAAGAAGCGCGGCTCCCGCAAGGTCAAGGGGAGAAAGCAGGTGAAGTTCTCCCAAGGCTATCCGTGCCTCACTGCTGGGTACGACGTGGACTTGATAGCGATTGTTTTTCTTAAGTCTCGTGGACCGCGTCACAATGACTTCGGTCTGAACAGCAAAGTTATTTTTGAGCAGACGAAGGACGCGGCGTGCCAAAGCCGCATTTTCCGTCGTAAAATGAATGCCCACTTTTTGCCCTGATAGGGAAACGGATCCACTGATCCGCAAAAGTCCGAACAATTCAGCGCGTTCTCCTTCTTTTGCTTCAGAATCGAGCCGTGCAACTTCATTTTTCACATCACTGGCAAAGGACATGGATCATGACTCCTTTTCCGTGTTCTTTGCCGCCTTCCCATGACTGCGCAGTTCCTGCATAGTCTGGCGAGCAAAGAAATAATCAAAGAAACGTACGCCGCGTCCAAATAAACGCAGCCGATAGATGAGGGCAATGATGCATTTTGCCAGCTTCTGCGGGTTATGGCGAACCAGATCGCTATCATTCAGGAGTTTTGCCGGCACCGCCTCAATCCCTAGTTTTTCAATTTTGTCGATATCAGGGGAAACCGGTTCAGCCCCTTCTTCCTTATACTTGGCAATCTGTTCCGGTTTGGCTTTTTGAACATTGACAACCACATAATCCAGGGCCTGGGCTCCCATATGGTTCACCAAGGTCTCCACATGTTCATAGGCCCCGTAGCCATCGGTCTCACCGGGCTGGGTCATGACATTGCAGACATAGATCTTGACGGCCTTGCTCTTTACGACCGCATCCCGGATGCCCGGTACAATCAGGCTTGCGAGGACGCTTGTATAAAGGGATCCCGGCCCCAGAATAATGGCATCAGCATGCAGGATGGCATCAACGGCCCGCTGGGAAGCCTTCGGATTTTCCGGTTCTGTCATAAGCCAAACGATTTTATGAGGGGATGCGGTAATGGCCGATTCCCCAATGACAACGCTGCCGTCATCCATTTGGGCCTTGAGTTGGATGTTTTCCGATGTACTGGGCCAAACCCGTCCATGGACCTTGAGGATTTCACTGATGGCAGCAAGACCGTCTTCCATATTGCCTTCAAGATCACTCATGGCGGCAATAAAAAGGTTGCCCAGGCTGTGACCGGAAAGAAATTCACTGTCATGAAAACGATACTGCATGGCCCGTTCCATGACAGGCTCCGTGTCAGCAAGGGCCACCAGACAATTGCGCATATCCCCAGGGGGAATGATGCCCATTTCCTTGCGCAGCCGTCCAGATGAACCGCCGTCATCGGCCGTAGTCACAACCGCCGTACAGTTATTGGTAATGAGCTTGATTCCGCGCAGGAGCACTGACAGACCGGTACCTCCGCCGATGACAACAACAGATGGCCCTTTGTCCAGTTTCTGCTGCGTAAAGATCAGTTCCCGCAAGGATTCCTTTTCTCCGGGCATGACGGAACGGATGACCGTCTTGACGACACGGGCACCGCCATAACACATAAAGAAAATGCCCACAACGACGTTAAATAGGCCTAAGGCCGTAATGGTCGACTGATAGAATTCACCGCCTACATAAGAAATGAAATTAAAGACAAGCGCTTCAATCAGCCCGACAAACTGGTAATTGAAGATCAGGGTTACACCAACACAAGAAAGGACTGTCCCCAGACCGAAAAGAAAGAGCCACCGTTTGAGGTTAAGGCCTGGGTATAGCCACTTTATCCATTTCATAGGCACACTCCTCACGGGAATTATTTCTTCAAGAGATCTCGATGAATCACTTGGGCCTGGTACCCGCAGGATTCAATGAATCGCCCCAAGGCGTTGGCAACAAAGACCGAACGATGGTGACCGCCCGTGCAGCCCACGCCGATCATGAGCTGGCTCTTGCCTTCCTTCGTATATTCAGGAAGCAGGAACTCAATGAGATCATAGAGTTTCCGCAGAAAAGTCTGGGTCACGGGCGACTGTTCAATATAGGCCACGACATCGGCATCGTTACCATTTTTTTCCTTCAGTTCCGGTACATAAAAAGGATTTGGAAGGAAACGGACATCAAACATCATGTCGCAGTCAAGGGGCGTCCCGTGCTTAAAGCCAAAGGATTGGACTGCAATACTCATGGCGGGCAGGCTCCCGTCCCGTCCGTAAAGGGAAATGATCTTAGCCCGCAGCTCCTTGGTCGTCGTATGGGTCGTATCAATGATTGTCGTGGCCCGCCGACGGACATGGGAAAGAATCTGTCGTTCACGCGCAATATCAGCACTTAGGCCGCCCTTTCCAGCAAGAGGATGACGACGGCGCGTTTCCTTGTAACGGCGCACCAAAGTCTGGTCATCAGCGTCAAGGAAAACCAGTTCAAAGGGGATCTTCTCCCGGCTCAGCTGGTCGAGGACTTCCGTCAGTTCATCAAAGAACTTACCGCCCCTGATATCAGCTGCCAAGGCAAGCTGATCGGATTCATCACTGCGTTTCATGCACAGTTCGATGAATTTTGGGATAAAGGTCGGTGGCAGGTTATCGACGCAAAAGTATCCTAAGTCTTCCAAGGTCCGCATGACCTGGGTTTTCCCTGCCCCACTCATCCCCGTAATGATCAAATTTCTTGCCATGATGGATTCGCCCCCAATCAAAAGTACATTTCTCTTATTATAACTTTTTCACTTATATGCCGCAACAAATGCGGTGCGTGCGCGCCCCTTATTCCGGAACATCGACCTGATTGGTCATGACGCTGCGAAGAATAAGGCTGACCCCGGACTGGGTGTTGGAAGCCGTAATGATGCGGGCCGCTTTTTGAATTGTTTCCTTGGCATTTCCCATGGCAACACCTACGCCGGCATGGGCCACCATTTCATAGTCATTATCCGAGTCCCCCACAGTAAGAATCTCTTCTCGGGTAACTTCAAAGCGCTTCATTAAAAACTGAAGGGCCCGCCATTTATTGGTTTCAGGATCCGTAATTTCAAGGAAGCCTTTTGAGGAAGAAACGATTTTGATGGCATTGCCGTAGACGGTCACAAGGTGCCGCCGAATCGGTTCCGGGTCATCATCAATGACAAGCAATTTATGGGGCGCCTCGGCCAACTGGCGCAGGCCCGCACCAGCAACTTCAAAGGGAACACGGGAAAACTTGGCATAGTACTGTGCCTTGGCACAGTCAGCAGGAACCAAAAGGGTATCATTGACATAAGCCTGAACATAGATATCCTGATCAAGCAGTTCCCCGACAATGCATTTTGCCGTTTCAAGGGCAAGGGGCCAATGGGCCAGTGTCTTTCCCGTGGAAGGGTCTTTCACGAGGGCCCCGTTATAAGTCACAAGAGGCAGTTTGATTCCCAGTTCCTGAGCATAACTTAAAGCCGATCGATACATCCGGCCTGTTGCCAGTGTGACGAGATAGCCTCGGTCAATCGCTTCCCTGACAGCCTCCCGATCTTTCTGAGAAATATTTTTTTCTTCATCAAGCAAGGTCCCGTCGAGGTCCATGGCAATCATCTTGAGGATATTAGACATCAGCGCTTCTCCTTTCTGAAAAAAGAAAAGCTGTCCTGCCTCAGGAGCAGAACAGCCTTGTGTCAATCGGTTAGCCTTCTTCAAACTGATCTTTGCCTACGCCGCAAAGAGGGCAGGTCCAATCATCGGGCAGATCTTCAAATTTGGTGCCCGGTGCAATTCCGCGATCGGGATCACCAGCAGCTTCATCGTAGACATAACCACAAACTTGGCAAACATATTTTTTCATATCGGATTTACCCCTTTTCTGTATTTGTTGACAATCGAATTATACCAAAGGCTTTCCCCTGTTTCAAGCCTTTTCGTAAAATTTTTTAAAGTAATTTTTATTTAATAAATGTTCTTTTATCAGAAGCAGATGCATGCAGGAAAGCAAAGAGTTTTTCCGCAGCTGTCCGAGTCATGGTAGGAACTGCTTCAAGATCCTCAACACTTGCTTCCCGCATCTTTTCCAAAGAAGCAAACCGCTGCCAGAGAGCAGCCCGCCGTTTAGGGCCAATCCCCTCGATATGATCAAGGACAGAAACAAGATTGCGCTTAGCAAGCCTTTTCCGATGATAGGTAATGGCAAAGCGATGGGCCTCATCACGGATATGCTGGATGAGATGCAGAGCCGCTGAGGATTTATCAAGAAGGATGCTTTCATGGGCCCCTTCCGTAAAAATTTCCTCTTCCCTTTTGGCAAGACCGATAACGCGTACATCTCCAAGCCCCACACCGCGGATGACTTCAAGAGCCGAGCTTAACTGTCCTTTGCCTCCATCTATGATGATGAGACTGGGAATATCCTCCGCGTCCTTATACCGGCGATAGACGACTTCCTGCATGGATTTGAAATCGTCCGGCTTGCCTTCTGTAGAACGCAGTTTATACCGCCGATAATCCTTTTTCGAAGGGCTGCCATTGCGAAAGACCACCATGGATGCCACAGTTTCCGCCCCTTGATTATGGGATATATCAAAGCAATCCATCCGTTCCAAGGGGCCTGTCATGCCGATGGCGTGAGCCAAGTCCTCAGCAGCCTCTTCTGCCGGCTTTAGAGCAAGTCGTCCCTTCCGGAGACGTTCATCAAGGTTTTTCTTGGCATTTTCCTCCGCCATGAGGATGAGATCATGCTTAATGCCCCGCTGAGGGACAAGGATGGTGACATTTTTCTCATTTTTCTCCGTAAGCCACTGGGAAAGCAGGGCCCGGTCCTTATCAAAAAGGCCGCTTGACGTAATGATTTCCTTGGGGGGCCGATGCTCTTCCTGATAATATTCCCTAATGAAAGCAGAGAGGATTTCTGCTGCGGGTTCCCCTTTTTCATCATCAAGAAAGAAACTGTCCCGGCCCAATATCTTACCATTTCGCACAAAGAAGACTTCCAGGCAGACTCCTGTGTCATCCACCGCAAGACCTATGACATCACGGTCCCCGCTTTCTGTCGTTGCTTTCTGGGATTCTTCCAGCTTATTGAGGCTAAGAAGGGAGTCCCTGTATTGGGCTGCCTTTTCATATTCCATCTTGTCCGACGCGTCCTGCATTTTTTTCGTCAGCTGGCGCCGCAGTTCCGTGACCTTCCCATCCATAAGAAGAAGCACCTCATCAACGAGCTTCCTATACTCACTAAGGGGGACCTTTCCCGTACAAGGAGCCAGACAGCGATGAAGATGGTACTGGAGGCAGGGCCGTTTGACATTCATGCTGCGGCAGTGACGCAGGGGAAACATGGAACGGATGAGACGCATGGTTTCCCTTAAGGCCCCTACATCGGCATAGGGGCCGTAGTACTTGGCTCCATCTTTTTGAACGCGGCGCGTAATGTACATACGGGGATAAGCTTCATCGACCGTAATCTTGAGATAGGGGTAGGTCTTGTCGTCCTTGAGCTCGATATTATAACGGGGCCGGTACTTCTTGATGAGGTTGCATTCCAAGATAAGGGCTTCCATTTCGCTGGCGCAGACAATGGTCTCAATGGAATCAACATGGGCATTGATGGCCCGCACTTTCGGGGAAACCTGACTTGCCTTGCGAAAATAACTCCGCACTCGATTCTTTAGGATGACAGCCTTGCCGACATAGATAACCCGGCCCGCTGCATCATGCATGATATAAACGCCGGGCGCATCGGGAAGGACCTTCAAGGTCTCAGCAATGCGTTCATTCATTTAAGGATCCTCTTTATATACTGTCCTGTGTAGGATTCCGGTACCGCAGCAAGCTCTTCGGGGGTTCCCACAGCAACGATGCTGCCGCCCCTGTCCCCGCCTTCCGGACCCAGGTCGATGAGATAATCGGCCGATTTGATGACATCGAGATTATGCTCGATAACGACAACCGTACTGCCCGAATCAACCAGGCGTTCCAAGACCTGGAGCAGCTTATGGACATCAGCCATATGAAGTCCCGTCGTTGGCTCATCCAAGATATAGAGCGTCCGTCCCGTATTGGTCTTGGAGAGTTCCGCCGCAAGTTTGATGCGCTGCGCCTCCCCGCCGGACAGGGTCGTCGCCGACTGTCCCAGGCGGATATAGCCCAGGCCCACATCTTCAAGGACTTGGAGTTTCTTCAAGATTCGCTGATGGTTGCTGAAATAATCACAGGCTTCCGTAACGGTCATGTTAAGGACATCAGAAATATTCTTACCCTTATAATGGACTTGAAGCGTATCCCGATTATATCGCGTGCCCCGACAGACTTCACAGGGGACATAGACATCGGGAAGGAAATTCATTTCAATTTTCAGCATGCCGTCACCATGGCAGGCCTCGCAGCGGCCGCCCTTTACATTAAAGCTGAAGCGGCCTGGTTTATAGCCCCGAACCTTGGCTTCATTCGTCGTTGCAAAAAGGGCTCGGATGAGATCAAAGGTTCCCGTATAGGTCGCCGGATTGGAACGAGGCGTCCGTCCAATAGGACTCTGATCGATATTAATGATCTTATCGATATACTGGACCCCCATGATCCTATCATGGGCAAGGGGGCGCTGCCGAGCCCCCATGAGTTTTTGGGCAAGGCCGCGGTAAAGGATGTCATTCACAAGGGTACTCTTGCCGCTGCCGCTGACACCGGTCACAACGGTCAGGGTCCCCAAAGGAATGGAGACATCGATGTCTTTAAGGTTGTTGGCCCGTGCCCCTTTGACTATTATTTTCTTGCCATTTCCTTTACGGCGGACCTTGGGAACAGGAATCTTTTTCCGACCGCTGAGATAATCGCCTGTGACAGACCCTTTGACCTTCATGATTTCCTTTGCTGTTCCCTGAGCAACAACCTGTCCCCCGTTTTCGCCGGCGCCAGGTCCAATATCGATGATCTGGTCAGCTGCAAGCATCGTATCTTCATCATGTTCGACAACAAGGAGGGTGTTTCCCAAATCACGAAGATGCTTGAGGGTGGAAAGAAGTTTGTCATTATCCCGTTGGTGAAGGCCGATACTCGGTTCATCAAGGATGTAGAGTACACCGACAAGCCCGGAACCAATCTGTGTTGCAAGGCGGATCCGCTGGGCCTCGCCGCCGGAAAGAGTAGCCGCTGCCCGGCTAAGGGTGAGGTAATCGAGACCGACATTGTTAAGGAAAGAAAGGCGGGCCCGAATTTCCTTAAGGATTTCCTTTGCAATGAAAGCGTCACGGTCGCTGAGGGAAAGCTCTTCAAAAAACTTCAGGCATTCCCTGACGGGCATTTGGCACACTTCATTGATATTGTGTCCACCCACCGTAATTCCGAGGACTTCCGGACGCAGTCGGGCCCCGTGGCAGGTGTGGCATTCAATGGCCGTCATAAAGGATTCATAATCAAGACGCTGACTTTCGCTCATGGCATCCTTGAGCCGATGCTTCAAAATAGGAATGATTCCCTCAAAAGCGGTCGTATGGGGATGGACCTCTCCCATAAGGTTTTCATAAAGAAAGGTAAAGTGCTCATCAGGGATTCCTTCCAGCAGCTCTTTCTGCACCTTTTTAGGAAGGTCGTTCCACGTATTTTTAAGGGAAAACCCCCGCGATTTCAAGACTTCGGCAAACTGGCAAAGAAAATAGGACTTCGGGTTGCTGCTCATGGCGGCAATGGCTCCGTCTTCAAAGGGCACGTCCTTGTTCGGGATCACAAGATCCACGTCAAATTCCATATGCATGCCAAGCCCCATACAGTCCGGACAGGCCCCATACGGAGCATTAAAGGAAAAAAGACGGGGCTCGATCTCCGGAAGGGAAATGTTGCAGTCCGGACAGGCAAACTTTTCGCTGTAGACTTCAGTCTTGCCGCCAATTATTTCGATTTCCACTGTTCCTTCGCCAAGTTTCAGAGCCGTTTCCAAGGATTCGGACAGGCGCCCGGCAAGGGTTGGCCGACTGATGAGACGGTCGACAACGACAGAAATATAATGTTTCTTTTTCTTATCAAGCGTGATGTCCTCATCAAGGGTACGGATTTTCCCATCCACCTTGACCCGTACATAACCGTCACGGCGGACTTCATTGAAAACCTGCTTATGCTCTCCCTTACGGCCCCATACAAGGGGTGCCAGGACCATAAATTTCGTACCTTCCGGCAGTTCCAGGACTTTATCGGCAATCTGTTGGGGACTTTGGCGCTGAATGACCTTTCCGCAATGCGGACAATGGGGCACGCCAATGCGTGCAAACAAAAGACGCAAATAATCATAGATTTCCGTTACCGTTCCCACCGTAGACCGCGGATTGCGGCTTGTAGTCTTCTGGTCAATGGAAATTGCGGGGCTGAGGCCGCCAATATAATCTACATCAGGCTTATCCATCTGTCCCAAAAACTGGCGGGCATAGGCTGACAAGGACTCAACATAGCGCCGCTGGCCTTCGGCATAGATGGTATCAAAAGCAAGGGACGATTTGCCGCTGCCCGACAGTCCTGTAATGACAACGAGTTTATTGCGGGGAATCGTCAGGGATATATTCTTTAGGTTGTGCTGACGCGCCCCCTGGATGACAATTTCATTTTCGCTCATGGCGTTTACTGATTTCTCCTTTGATCAAAATCATTTGGTCACGATATTCAGCCGCCAGTTCAAAATCAAGCTGCTTGGCGGCTGCTTTCATATTCTTTTCGATAAGTTTCACTTGTTTCTGCAAGGCCTTTTCAGAAAGCTTCTTCAGGGAATCCACGCCGCCTGCTTTCACAGTGCCGCCGTCTTCTTCCACTTTGGTGAGCTTGATGAGCTCCACGACCTTCTTTTCAATGGTCTTCGGCACGATCCCGTGAGCTTTGTTATAGGCTTCCTGCTTGGCCCGCCGCCGTTCCGTCTCTTCAATGGCACGCTGCATGGATCCAGTCATGACATCGGCATACATGATGACCCGGCCGTGGGCATTGCGGGCGGCTCGGCCAATGGTCTGGATCATTGCAGTATCGCTGCGCAGGAACCCTTCCTTATCAGCATCCAAGATAGCCACAAGGGAAACTTCCGGCATATCAAGCCCTTCGCGCAAGAGGTTGATGCCGACTAGGACATCAAATTCCCCTGCCCGAAGATCACGGATGATCTCGGCGCGGTCAATGGTTGCAATATCACTATGGAGATAACGGACACGGATTCCTGACGCGGCAAGGTACTCTGTCAAGTCTTCAGCCATTTTCTTTGTGAGGGTCGTGACAAGGATGCGTTCCCCGGCCTCCGCCACTTTATGGATTTCTCCCAGAAGGTCATCAATTTGACCCTTGATGGGACGAACCTCGATTTTCGGATCAAGAAGGCCTGTCGGACGGATAATTTGTTCTACAACCTGCTCGGCATGATCCAGTTCATAGGCTGCCGGGGTTGCAGACACATAGATAATCTGTCCCCGTTCCTTTTGGAATTCATCAAAGGTCAAGGGCCGGTTATCAAGGGCTGACGGCAGGCGGAATCCATAGTTTACAAGCTGTTCCTTACGGGAACGGTCGCCTGCGTACATGGCCCGCAGCTGAGGCAGGGTCACATGACTTTCATCAATGACAGTAAGAAAATCATCTGGGAAATAATTGACCAGCGTAAAAGGCGGCTCCCCAGCCTTGCGTCCTGTCAAATGCCGGGAATAGTTTTCAATACCGCTGCAATAGCCCATTTCTTCCATCATTTCAAGGTCATAATTGGTCCGCTGTTCGAGGCGTTCGGCCTCAAGGAGTTTTCCTTCTTCATGCAGGACGGTAAGCCGCGCCTTCAGTTCTTTCCGGATATCTCCGCGGGCCCGTTCCAAATTCTCATCACTGGTCACATAATGACTCGCTGGGAAGATGGCCACATGGGTCCTTTTATCGATTACGTCTCCTGTAAGGACATCGATTTCCATGATGCTGTCCACTTCATCACCAAAAAGCTCAATACGGATGCCCTTTTCGTTGTAGCTGGAAGGAATGACTTCAATGACATCACCGCGGGCCCGAAAAGAACCGCGCTGCAGGACCAGGTCATTTCGTTCATAACGAATCTTGACAAGTTTTTCCAAGATGGCATCGCGATCGACCTCTTGCCCAACACGGAGGGAAAGGACGCTGTCATAGTAATCCTTTGGTGCACCTAGGCCATAGATGCAGGAAACAGAAGAGACAACAATGACATCACGCCGCTCAAACAGCGCACTTGTTGCAGAATGGCGCAGCTTATCGATTTCATCGTTGATGGATGAATCTTTCTCAATATAGGTATCTGTTGCCGGAATATAGGCTTCGGGTTGGTAGTAATCGTAGTAGGATACAAAGTATTCCACTGCGTTATGTGGGAAAAAGGCCTTGAATTCGCTAGCAAGCTGGGCTGCCAAGGTCTTATTGTGAGCAATGACCAAGGTAGGCCGCTGTACCTTTTGGATCATCTGGGCAATGGTAAAAGTCTTGCCAGTACCCGTTGCCCCCAAAAGGACCTGCGTATCCATTCCTTCTTTCACCCCTTTGGCGAGGGCCTCAATGGCCTCAGGCTGATCACCGGACGGTGCAAAGGGGGCTTCCAATTGAAAGTCCATGAAAGGGCTCCTTTCCATAAAAATGAAGCAAGAGGTACTGTCCCCCAACTTCCTTATATTCTTAGAAGATTGATTCACGTTAAAGAAGGCATACAAAACCAAGGGCATCTCCCTTCTTAGGCAATGTCCTTTTGCTCATTATACCACATCAGAGTACTAGGGGATACGGTTCTTCCTCTTTTTCCCCTGACTGCGGCGGCTTTCCACAGTGATGAAAGCGTAGGCCGGCTAAAATCACAAAAGGTGTGAAAAAATGAGACAAATACGATATAATAGTTTCATTACGATGATGGAACATAGCCGGTTCCATTCCCAGAAAGGATGATGGAAGCTCTTGCAGATCAAGAAATATCTCTTAGGAAGCGCGGCAGCGCTCTTACTATTTTCAGGCCTTGCGGCTGCCTCTCCCAAGATCATCTACATTCCCTTGGACAACCGTCCTGTAAACCTTGAATATACGGTCGATACGGCCAAAGCAGCCGGTTATCCCCTGACTGTCCCGCCGGAGAAATATCTTTCCAACCATAAGAGCGTCGGCGACAACGAGGGCCTTTGGGAATGGTTGGAAACCGAAGCCCCTCACGCCGAGGCCGCTGTCATTGCAACGGACAGTCTCAACTACGGGGGCCTTGTCGCCTCAAGGAAGCATCATCACCTGGAAAAATACCTCCGGGGAAAAATTGTGCGCCTCGACACGCTCCACAAAAATAATCCTGGCCTTAAGATCTACGCGTTCAGTACAATCATGCGGACGCCCCGTCAAAGTGTGGCCTCTGTTGAACCCGCCTATTATGAGACATATGGGCCCAAGATCTTCCGTCTTTCCCAACTGGCGGACAAGGAGGACATGGAAGGCCTTACGGAAACAGAAGAGCGGGAAAAAAACCAGCTGACCCTTTCCATTCCGGCAAATGATCTAAAGGATTGGCGTACGAGGCGTCTGGTGAATCTCCAGACCAATAAACGCCTTATCCGCATGGCCCAGCGGGATGGCTTTCATTTTCTTGCCATCGGCAAGGATGATGACGCCCCCCTTTCCCAGACCCACATGGAAGCACGCATCCTGGAAAATTTGGGAAACGGCATGAATAAGAAACAGTTCCAAATTGTCCCTGGAGTCGACCAGCTGGGACTCACCTTGGTCACGCGGGCCATCAACGAAATCCGCGGCGATAAGCCCGCAGTCTATCCACTTTTTGCTCCTGGGACAGGAGGCAGCACCGTTCCCTTGTATACAGATGAAAGTGCCGAAAATTCGGTACATAACCAGATTATCGCCATTGGCGGCAAGATTGCTTCAAGCACTAAAAAAGCAGACCTCATCCTTGCAGTCAACACACCGGATGATGGTATTTGCCGCGATTCCACAGCCAATGAGAATGCCCCCTACAGCAACCGCGCCAACAAGGAATTTGCTGCCCAGATTGCGGACCTTGAACGCATGAAGCCCATTGCCTTGGCCGACATTGCCTATGCCAATGGCGCCGATAACGGATTTATGGAAGCGCTCTCCCATAAAAAAGCCCTGCTTGACCTTACGGCCTATTCTGGATGGAATACATCGGACAACAGCATCGGCTTTGCCCTTTCCCAAGGAATCTTGGCCAAACGAATGTCTGAACCAGACCGGCTCCGCCTGCTCAAGATCCGGCTCCTTGATGACTGGATCTATCAAGCCAATGTGCGTTACCGTGTATCCCTTGAAATGGACCGTCACAATGTAAAACTCAAGTATGATCTTGGAAAATATTATAACAAGATCCTTAGCCGGACAAATCGGCTCTTCAAGACCTACATCAGTGATGAACCGGACGTAAAAGGAACCGATTATACCATCGAGTTTCCTTGGAACCGCATGTTTGAAGTTTCCGTCCGCGTCAATCCATAACTACAGGAAAATGCCAAAGGAGGAACTTATACATGGCAAAAAACAGCTCTTTCGACATCGTCTCCCAATTGGATATGCAGGAACTTGACAATGCCCTGAACCAAACGAGAAAAGAAATTTCCCAACGCTACGATTTCAGGGGATCAGCCGCTGCCATTGAACTTGTTGATGAAAGCCTCAAGATGACCGCAGAAGACGAATACAAGCTAGGCGCCATCCTTGACATCCTGCGCCAGCGCATGGCTAAGCGGGGGCTCAGCCCTGTGTGCCTTGGAACCCGGTAAGGTTGAACCGGCTGCGAAAGGAACGGTCCGCCAAACAGTCACCTTAAAGCAGGGCATTGATAAGGAAACCGCTAAAAAGATCATTGCTGCCATCAAGGCATCGAAGATCAAAGTCACGACCCAGCAAATGGATAATCAAATCCGGGTCTCCGGGCCCAAAAAAGATGATCTGCAGGCCGTCATCCAACTCATCCGCAGTGATGATTTCGGCATCGACGTCCAGTTCATCAATATGCGGTAATACAATTCAATGAGGCTGTGAGGAAATGATCATCTCGTTTCTTCACAGCCCTTTTTTCAATCAACGAGGAAAGGATTTTCAGCATGATTGCTTCTATCGCTCTGCGGCGCAGCATCCGAAACTATAAGCATAGCCCCGTTCCCCAGGACTTTGTGGAACAAATCCTCTAAACCGGTCTGCTGGCCCCGGCTTCCAAGAATCGTCAGCCCAGCATTTCATCGTTACAATAGGAATCATGAAAGAGGCCCCCGTCCTGATCTTTGTCATGAATGATCTAGGCTGCCGTCTGGATCACACCCTCAGCTGGGACGAACGGGTATCGGGAATTTGCTACGCCCCGTCCATTGACGCTGCCGTCGAAAATGGGTGTCTTACGGCTGACAGTCTGGAGCTTGGCAGTCTCTGGATCTGCAATACTTATTTTGCCTGCCCTGAATTATGCCACACACTAAAAAGCCGCTGCGAACCAATCTGTGCCCTTGCCCTGGGATATGCCGCGGAAGCCCCCCTTAACCGACTGCGCAAAGCTTTTGCGGATGCGGTGAAATTTTGCGATTCATTGTTGGGCAGTGCCAAAATCGTTCCGATTGGATGGGGTTACTTGCCCCATTGCTTAAAAAAGATACTTCTGAAAATAATGGGGGCATGATGTTTCGCAAAAAGCCTCGTACCACACTCTCATTCCAAAATCATCCTCCAAATACCGTCGCCGTTCGATCCACTTTCAGGAATTTTTACGTTTGTTAGCGGAAAGAGCACAGGCTTACGCCGCATATCCGCATATCGGCCCATCCGCATTGTCAGTCGGCAGCTTCTTTGCTGGCATCTGGATAATCTGTTCCCCTCCAAATTAGATAACTGAAAAAAACACGATGGTTGGATCACTGTGACAAGCAGCACGTTTGCTTCGTCACCGAGGCCGATGGATCTTCGTATCTGTCCCCATCAAAACCTAAGCTGCAAAAAGCCAGAAAAAACGTAAGACACAGACATTCAAGTGAACCAACAGCCTTGCATGCCATAGCAAGTTCACATTTCTTATCAAGACAACCGCAATAAAAATCCCGTTTCAAAGCAGCTTGAGGGAGAATCGACCACTGTCGGCAATGGCCATCTTGGCCTCGTCATATCTAGCTGAGAGGACAAGAACATACATAAAAAAGAGGCAAGGAAGAAAGGATGAATGTCCTTCTTCCCTACCTCTATTTTACTTTACCGGTCGGTAGAGCTGCCATTTAAAGTGCACGGCAAGCACGCGGAGAATGATTACCACAAGGGCCCCAATGATAGGGGCAAGATCCATGGCCCCAAAACGCCAACAGAGACAGATCATGATACTTCCCGCAATAGAAGCCGTGGCATAAACATCCATTACAAGGACGACAGGAATCTTTTGCGCCATGAGATCCCGCAGGACACCACCGCCCACTGCCGTTAAAAGTCCTAGGACAACAGGAAAAATATAGGATTCTGGTTCTCCATCCGAAAGGCCTACCATGGTTCCTGTAACCGTAAAGGAAGCAAGGCCAATGGTATCAGCAGCAATATAAAGAAGATTGAGGAACTTTTTTCTCCGGCCCTCCAAACGGTACGAAGAGATACAGTAACTGGTTACAATAGCAGCCAATAGGGCCAGTCCTATGGGAACAGGATTGCGCAGTGCTGCCGGAGGAATATGACCGGACAAGACATCGCGAATCATACCGCCGCCTACTGCCGTCAGGATGGCAAGAACGGAAATGCCAAAAATGTCCATCCGTTTGACAGCACCCACAATGGCACCGGAAACAGCAAAAGATAGGGTTCCGGCAAGGTCAAACAAATTCCATAAAAGCCACATAAGAAATCTCCTTTTTGAATAAAATCGAGTGAAACGAACTGGTTGGAAGAAAAATAAGGGCTCTCCGCACCTATCTTATCCAAAAAGCGTCCAAAAAACAACAGAGGCAGTGGTTATTTCTTCTCTAAGGGGCCTAAGACGCGAAGCATTTCTTCCGGCGAGGTCTCTCCAGCAAGAACTTTTGCGCGGCCATCTTCGAAAAGGGAAGCAACCTGCTGCTGACGACCAAGCTCAAGCAAGGCCTTCTCACCCAGTCCTCGGGCAGCAGCCTGACGGCACGCCTCGTCAAAAGGAAAAACTTCCTGAACCGCAAGACGCCCGCTGTATCCCGTTCCTCGGCAATGGGCACAGCTGGACGCATGGAAAAGATGAAGCGGCCCCTTGAGAGAAAAATACGTCCTTTCCCAACTATTTTCCCCAACGGCATAGGCCGTCCTGCACTGGAGGCAGAGCCGTCGCAAAAGACGCTGGGCCACAATTCCCTTCAGGGCCGAAGCCACAAGATAGGAATCAACCCCTAGGTCAAGAAGACGGCTTACAGCACCAACCGCGGTGTTGGTATGAAGCGTACTGAAGACAAGATGACCGGTGAGCGCGGCATGGACACTCATTTCTGCCGTTTCCCGATCACGGATCTCACCTACGACAATCAGGTCCGGGTCTTGTCGGAGGATGCTTCTCAAGCATCTGGCAAAAGTGAGGCCAATCTTGGGGTGCACGGCAACCTGGCTGATGCCGTCAATCTGATATTCGATGGGATCTTCCACGGTAACAAGGCTCCGACCGGATTCATTGAGGGCCTGCAAAATGGCATAAAGCGTTGAAGATTTCCCCGATCCCGTCGGTCCGGTTACCAGAATCAGTCCATAAGGTTCATGCAGAAGCTGATAAAGCCGTTCCAGGTTTTCTTTTGAAAACCCCAGATGGTCCAGGGAGTAAAGACCTTTTCCACTGTCTAAAAGGCGCATGACAAGCGTTTCTCCGTAAAGCGTAGGAAGGGAAGAAACACGGATATCAATGGAACGGTCCTGGTAAGTCATTTGGATACGGCCATCCTGGGGCAGGCGTTTTTCTCCAATATCCATGCGGGCCATAATTTTATAGCGGGAAATCAAAGCATCCTGCATGACCGGTGGAATCCGCATAAGGTCCTGCAGGACACCATCCATGCGTCCGCGGATGCGAAGTCCATTTTTTTGCGGTTCCAAATGGACATCGCTGACAGACAGATCCAGACAGACTTCAAGGATTTTCTTGGAAGCGGCAATGATATTTCCATCATCTCTGCCGGCATTGGAAAAAAGCGCCTCTTGAAAAAAAGGGGCTTGCTGTGTCTGGGATTGGCTCATCATCATTCCTCCATATAATAAAGCAGATAATGCGAAAAAAGGGACGTTCGTCACGAGAAAACAGCCTTTTACCATGAAGCGCCCCCCTTTTAATCAATCGGGGTAGGAAAAAAGAACAGGAATCAGTATAATAAAAGACGTTATTAAGCGTTCTTTTAATAGAGTATCATATTTTTCTAAAAAAAGCTGAATATTTCTGTCATATCTTTCAAAGGAGGAATAATGATTCATCCATCAGCCCTGAAAAAAGCCTTGAAAGAAAGAAAAAAAAGAATTCTCTTCCTTTTTCCCTTTCCGCTTCTTATTGGCGTTCTCATCTTCCGTCCAAAAGATTCCTTGCCCAATGAGCCCCTTTCCCCACCGCCTGCCATTATACCCGTACTCCCCCAGAAAAAAGAAAAAGCAGGTCTTGTGCCGCCCCGTAGGGATCCTTTTGAAGGGTTGTTTCATTCCCATTCCCCTGTGCCGCATCCCTTTCCTACGGCTAAAGATGATTCCCCTTTCCCTTTTGGGAAAAGGGAAAAGACTGAAAGCCTAATGCTGCGCCTTAGCGGAATCCTCACGGTCGACGGATGCCGCAAAGCACTCTTCATAGGCCCAGAAAAGACCTATCTGCTGGAAACCATGGATAAGATTCCACAAAGAGGGCAAGTGCGCGCCATCCATTCCGATTCGATCATCTGGAACAATATGGTCATCCCCGTTGGTGAGGTGATTCCATGAAACGTTTTTTCTTCCTGTGCCTTTTACTTTTTGTATGCGGCAGAGCCTTTGCCGGCCCCTTGGTCAGTCTATCCGTAAAAAAAGCGCCGACCGAAGAAGTCTTTCGTTCCCTGGCTTCCATGAGTGGAAAAAACATTGTCTTTCCTGAAGCCCTTACGGGGGAACTTTCCCTCACCCTTCATGACGTGCCTTACGAAGAAGCCCTCCGTCTTGCTGCCGCTTCCCAAGGGCTTTTCCTTGAAACAGTCGGGGACGTCACCATCGTAGCTCCGGCAGGGACCATGGAAAGAGGGTTCGGTGCACTCACAGCCTACCCTCTTTCCTACGTTCCAGCAAAGGAAGCGGCTGAAACCTTGAAGCCCCTCATCAAGGCGCCCCTATCCTTTGATCAGACAAGCAATACTCTTTTTGTGCTGGGAAGTCCTGGAGATCAAGCGCGGGCCCAAAAGGTCCTTGCCCGCATGGACCGGCTGCAAAAACAGGTAACCTTGGAAGCCCGAATTCTCTCCCTGCAGGAAGACGCCTCCCGCGAATTGGGCCTCCAGTGGAAATGGAGCGGACTGCCGCAGCAAAATAGCGAAGAAACAGATGGCGGTACCTTCCATCTTGGGCATGGCTATACGGGCTCCTTTCAAGGCATCCTTTCTGCTCTCTGTCAAAAAGGAAAGGCAAAGGTCCTTGCCACGCCCCGCATTGTCACCGTGCCAGGAAAAGAAGGAAAAATCTTCATTGGTGACCATATCCCTGTCGTTACGGAAAAAGTTTCCAACGGCACCACGACAACCTCGACAGAATATGTAGATGCGGGTATCCGCCTTTCTTACACCCCCATTGTCGGTCCTGATGGCGTTATCACGGCTTCGGTCCATACGGAAGTCAGCACACCAACCCTAATTTCAGAGCTCCACAATTACCGGATTACAAGCCGAACGGCGGATACGAATGTTCGTCTTCTGGAAGGCGAAACCCTCGTCATCGGCGGCCTGATCAGTGATGAGGAACAAAAACGTCTGGAAACCATCCCGCTCCTATCAAAACTGCCCCTGTTAGGGAATCTCTTTACCTTTCGGTCTCGCAAAAAAACGCGCACTGAAGTAGTTATGCTCCTTACGCCTTATCTGACTGAACCAGGTAGAAGTCCCGCCTTCATCCCCTATAAAGAAGATCCTCATTTTCTTCCGCCACTGCCTTTTTCCCAAAAAAAGGAGGGCGATGAGAATATAAGCCTCTCATATTCTCATCGCCCTCCCTCATTTCAAATTTCAGGTTAGCTTTCCCCTGTAATCCGATTGGATCCGATGGGGCAAAAAATATTTGTTTTCGTATCATCTTTTGCAGCAATTTCCGGATCCGGCGAAACATGGACCATGCAGTGCTTGACTTCCGGGAAATGCCGCTCAATTGTATCATGGACTTCATCAGCAATGCGGTGCGCTTGAAAAAGGGTCAGGTTCCCGTCGGCAACAATGTCGATATCGACATACATCTTAGCACCAAACATACGGGTACGGAGCGAATCGATCCCGGTTACGCCACACTGCTTCATAACGAAACTTTTCATTTCCTCGATGGTACGGCCATTGGCCGCATGGTCGACGAGCTTATCGGAAGCATCCCGAAAAATACCAATCGAGGCATGGATAATCATCAAACAGATGACAACAGAAGCCAAGGGATCCATGATGCCATAACCCATACGCGCCCCCAAAATTCCGATGAAGGACCCAATCGAAGAAAGAGCATCACTGCGATGATGCCAAGCATCTGCCGATAGGGCACCGGAGTTGATTTTTCTTGCAGCCCTGATGGTATACCAAAACATAGCTTCCTTGGTAACAATAGAAACAATGGCAGCTGCCATGGCAATCAGGGCCGGCGATTCACGGTCTAGATACGTCTTATGGAGGATGGACTGAAGCCCTTCATAGCCTATGCCAAGGCCTGTGAACATAAGGACAAAGGCCAGAAAGAGGGTCGCAACATATTCCTGCTTTTCATGTCCATAAGGATGGTCTGCATCTGAGGAACGGCTAGCCAAAAGGACACCAAAGATTACGATGATGGTACTGAAAACATCGGAAGCGGAATGAATGGCATCAGAAATCATGGCCGATGAATGGCCCATGATGCCGGCTACAAATTTACCCACACTAAGGACTAGATTGACAAGGATACTTACGTAGGAAACGTGCATCGCAATATCGCTGGAGGACTGTTGTTTCAAGGACCGTCTCACGCTGATCACCTTTCTATTCTCAGAAAATGTAAGAAAAAACACGGGATAAAAATAACACCTGCGGAACGCTGCTGTGTCCCGCAGATGCCTTATCTACCTGCTGCCTATTCGGCCCGGTCGGTAACCCGACTTGTGCTTTATGTTTCCCTGTATAATAAATCATGGAAAGGTCCTTGTCAAGTTTTTTCGTCTCTTTACCGAAAAGGGAAAATCAGTTACACTATAGGAAACCCTAACGAAAGGATATCCCCACCTATGACTTTTCAAGCAATAGACACACTGCGCCGGATCATCCCTTCCCAACCATCTTCCATTGACAGTACACTCCATATCTGGGAATCAGCTGTCCTTCTACCTCTCATTGAAGGCCCTAAGGGGTGGGAAATCTTATTTGAAGTCCGTTCCTCGGCGCTTACCTGGCAGCCAGGCGATATCTGTTTTCCCGGCGGACATCGAGAGGACATGGACCGGAACCTCAGCGATACAGCCCTTCGGGAAACATCGGAAGAACTGGGAATCCCCCAAAATGAAATTACACTCCTGGGCCCGCTCGATTACTTTTATGGCGTCATGGGTCCCCTGATCTATCCCTATGTGGGAATCCTCCCCAAAGATTGCCCTCTCACCATTGAGCAAGACGAGGTTGCAGAACTTTTCACGATTCCAGTAGAAACACTCCTTTCCCTCACCCCGAAAAAAGGCAAGGTGGCCATTGGATCCAAACGGCTGGAAGGATTCCCGCCGGAACTTGAAACCCCGGAAAAGGAAGATTGGGTCATGCAGCATTCCTACGATATCTATTTCTATCGTTATAAAGAACGGCTCATCTGGGGCATTACGGCTCGCATCCTCACCCAATTCCTGGAACGTCTGCGAAAATCAAGATAAAAGGGATAAGGCCGGCAGCAAAGGATATCAATTCCTTGCTGCCGGCCTTTGATCATGGGGTTCAGTGTCCCAACGTAGCCAAAATCCGTTCGATTAGTTCTCGCCGGTTTGTGTGGGCCGTCGAGGTGTAGGTCAGGATGCGATCATCATCAAGACCAAAAGTTTTCTTATAAAGTTCCTTTTGAGCCGCCACAGCTCCTTTATTGAGCTTATCCGACTTCGTCAAAATAATCATAAGAGGGATTCCCAGACTAAGGAGCCACTGGTAGCAGTCAATATCGCTTTCCATGGGTGCGTGACGGATATCCATAAGGATACAGACAAGCTTCAGGTCCCGGGAATTTTCCATATACTTGCAGATAAAAGCAGACCACTGGTTCTTTTGGCTCTGACTGGTCCGGGCAAAACCATACCCTGGCAGGTCCACTGCATAAAAGGTATGACGCAGCGGTTCTTTCTCCGTTGTTTTCTTGGCACGAAAAGAATAGAAATTAATCGTTTGGGTCTTACCAGGAGAACTGCTGACGCGAGCCAATCCCTTTCGCCTTGCCAGCGAATTGAGCAGGGAAGATTTACCTACATTGCTGCGACCAATAAATGCAACTTCATCCACCGTATCCTGCGGGTACTGGGTGGCCTTGACGGCTGACGCGACAAATTCGCCGCCGACAATATCCCACTGCGTCATTACCATAATTGTTATGCCTCCAAAGCAAGTTTCGTGACTTGATCCATGTGATCTACAGGGATGAACTTCATGGATTTCTTAACATGATCAGGCAACTCTTCCAGATCCTGTTCGTTCTGACGAGGCAAGAGAATCGTCTTGATCTGGTAACGAGCCGCTGCAAGGACCTTTTCCTTAAGTCCGCCAATGGGTAGGACCTGACCGGTTAGGGTGATTTCACCAGTCATGGCAAGGTCCGCCTTGACCTTTCGTTTGGTAAGAGCCGATTCCATGGCCGTTGCCATCGTAATGCCTGCAGACGGACCATCTTTCGGGATAGCGCCTTCCGGGACATGGATGTGGATGTCGATTTTTTCATTGAAATCCGGTTCAAGGCCCAGCTCCTTGGCCCGGGACCGAATATAGGTAAAAGCAGTCTGGGCTGATTCCTTCATGACATCGCCCAATTGGCCCGTGAGGACCAGCTTGCCCTTGCCTTCACAGACAACCACCTCAATCTTGAGGAGCTCGCCGCCTACACTTGTCCAAGCAAGACCTGTGCAGACGCCAATAGCCGCTTTGGCCTTCATATCACTTTCAAGATAGACAGCAGGTCCTAAAAATTCCTTGAGGTTTGCCACACCGACAGAAACCTTTTCAATCTTTTTCTCAACAATCCGGCGGGCTGCTTTACGACAGATAGTGGCAATCTTGCGTTCGAGGTTACGGACACCTGCTTCCCGCGTATAGTCTCGGATAATATGCTCCAAGGTCTTGGGGGACAAAGTGAGGTTCTTAGCAAGAAGCCCACTGAGTTTTCGTTCTTTTGGCAAAAGATGCTGCTGGGCAATCTTGATTTTTTCTTCGTCCGTATAACTGTCAAGCTGGATGACTTCCAACCGGTCCAAAAGGGCTGGCGGAATTGTCTCGACGGTATTTGCCGTTACAATCCAGAAAACATTCGACATATCATAAGCAAACTCAATGTAGTGGTCGCTGAAATGGCTGTTTTGTTCCGGATCAAGGACTTCAAGAAGGGCTGAGGCCGGATCTCCCCGGAAATCCGCTCCCATCTTATCCACTTCATCCAGGAGGAAGACCGGATTATCGGTCCCGCATTCAATCATACCATGGATCAAACGGCCCGGCAGGGCGCCTACATAGGTTCGGCGATGACCGCGGATTTCCGCTTCATCCCGGACGCCACCCAGGGAAATGCGGGTAAACTTTCGATTCACAGCACGGGCAATGCTTTGGGCAAGGCTCGTCTTCCCGACTCCGGGAGGACCCACAAGACAGATAATAGGGCCACGGTTGCTCTTGGTAAGGGCACGGACAGCAAGATAATCCAGGATCCGTTCCTTGACCTTCTTCAAGCCGTAGTGATCCTTATCAAGGATCTGGGCAGCTTTTTTAATGTCGTAATTATCCTGGGTCATCTTGCCCCAGGGCAGACTCAGACAAGTATCAAGATAACTGCGGATGACAGCACTTTCAGCCATCATGGGGGGCATCTTGAGAAGCCGATCAAGTTCCTTGTCAAGGGCTTTTTTGACCTCTTCCGGGAGATTCAGTTTTGCCATCTTTGCCTTGTACTCATCCACTTCGGACTGCTTTTCGTCCCCTTCGTTGAGTTCCTTGCTGATAGCTTTCATCTGTTCTCGCAAATAATATTCACGCTGATTCTGTTCGATCTGCTTACGGACCTGCTGGGAAATGTTCTTTTCAAGGGTAACGATTTCCAGTTCCTTGCACAGATAGGTATACAAAAGGTGCAGCCGCTCCTTGACACTGATGGCTTCGAGGAGTTTTTCCTTTTCCGGCACATCAATGGTCAAATAACCGCCAATCATATCGGCGACACGGCCTGCATCAGGCTGATCCTTGAAGGTCAGCATGACTTCGCTTGTCACTTTCTTACTTGCCAGCACCCATTGTTCAAAAGTCTCTACAAGCATACGCTTCAGGGCTTCCACTTCATTGCCCCTATTATCCGTATCCTCTTTGACTTCTACATGGGCTTCCAAGTTCATCCCAACTTCATCGATGACAGAGATGACCTCTACACGATAAAGTCCTTCTACGAGGATGCGCATCGCGCCGTTTGGCATCTTGAGCATCTGTTTGATTTCTGCAACAACGCCGAACCCATACAAGTCTTGCGCCGTCGGATCAGCCTCTTCAGCTGCTTTCTGGGTCACCAAAAGAATCCGTTTCGTTGTTGCCATAGCCGTTTCTACAGCCTTGATAGAGCGATCCCGCCCTACGTCAAGATTGATGATCATCCCTGGAAAGACAATCAAGCCGCGAAGGGCAAGAAGAGGCAATCTCATTGTTTCTACTTCAGACATCTGTTTCACCATCCTTATAGCGAAAAAGGGAAAAGGGGACCCCCTTTTCCTTTTTTCCTAGGCATTTTTACGTGCTTTTTTAGTTGCATCAACCTTTTTAAGAACCAGTTCCGGTTCCTTATGGGCCGTAACGACATCCTTTGTCACGATGCATTTTTCAACGTCATCGCGGCTCGGGACCTCATACATCACATTCTTCATGATGCCTTCAATGATGGCACGAAGTCCCCGAGCTCCGGCCTTACGGGCCAAGGCTTCGTGGGCAATGGCCTTCAGGGCATCATCGTCAAAATCCAGCTCGACATGATCCATGGCGAGGAAGGATTCATATTGTTTAGTCAGGGCGTTCTTCGGTTCCGTCAGGATTTTGACCAAGGCCGCTTCATCAAGCTGGTCCAAGGTGACGACAACGGGAAGACGACCGACAAATTCAGGAATCAGGCCATACTTTACAAAATCCTCAGGCAGGACCTTCTTAAAAGGATTGGCCATTTCCTTTTCCTTCTGTGTCTCGATTTCTGCACCAAAGCCCATGCTTTTCTTCCCCGTGCGGGCATTGATGACGTTTTCGAGGCCAGCAAAGGCACCGCCACATATAAAGAGGATATTGGTCGTATCAATTTGAATCAATTCCTGATGTGGATGTTTCCGTCCCCCTTGGGGCGGCACATTAGCAACGGTCCCTTCAAGGATCTTAAGTAGGGCCTGCTGCACCCCTTCCCCCGATACATCACGGGTAATGGACGGATTTTCGGATTTACGAGAAATCTTATCGATTTCATCGATGTAAATGATGCCCCGTTCCGCAAGCGGAATATCATAGTCGGCATTTTGGATCAGACGCAACAGGATATTTTCCACGTCTTCCCCAACATAACCAGCTTCCGTCAGGCTCGTTGCATCCGCAATGGCAAACGGCACCTGCAGGATCTTAGCTAGGGTTTGTGCAAGGAGGGTTTTCCCGCTTCCTGTCGGTCCCAGCATCAGGATATTGGATTTTTGCAATTCCACATCAGAATGATGATCCTGTTCGTAATTGATGCGTTTATAGTGGTTATAGACAGCCACGGACAGAGCCACTTTAGCGTCGTCCTGTCCAATGACATATTCGTCGAGGATCTTTTTAATTTCCTTCGGCTTCGGGAGATCGGTAATCTTTTCTCCCGCAGGTTTCTTGAGTTCCTTGTCGAGCATCTCGTTGCACAGGGCAACGCACTCATCGCAAATGAAAACATTATGGCCAGCAATCAGTTTCTTGACCTGACTCTGCTTCTTACCGCAAAAAGAGCAGGTATAATCTTGATCGAACGGGCCTTTACTATCATCGAATGCCATCTGACACCCCTCCTTACAATTGGGGCAAGACGGTTCTATCCATCAATCAAGCATGAACCGGAGATGCTACGACCTGGTCAATAAGGCCATAGGACAAGGCCTCATCAGCGGTCAGGTAGTGATCGCGTTCCGTATCCAATTTGATGGTTTCTGGGTCCTTCCCCGTATGGGCTGCTAAAATCTGGTTCATCTCTTCCCGTACGCGCAGGATCTCCCGGGCATGGATTTCAATATCCGTGGCCTGGCCCTGGGCACCGCCCAATGGCTGATGGATCATGACACGGGAATGGGGCAGGGCAAACCGTTTGCCCTTGGCTCCGGCTGCCAGGAGGATGGAGGCCATAGAGGCTGCCATGCCGACGCAAATGGTCGAAACATCGGGACGGATGTACTGCATGGTGTCATAAATGGCCAGTCCAGCACTCACACTGCCGCCAGGGCTATTGATGTAGAGATGGATATCCTTATCCGGATCTTCCGATTCGAGAAAGAGGAGCTGGGCCACAATCAGATTGGCCATATGATCTTCAATCTCTCCGGTCACAAAAATGATGCGATCTTTCAGAAGTCGGGAGTAAATATCATAACTGCGTTCGCCCTTGCTGGTCTGTTCAACAACAATAGGGACATAACTCACGCGGTCCACCTCCCAGTTGATTATTCTTCAGTCTTTTCTTCTTTTGCTTCTGCTGCACCTTTGGCAGAGCTGAGTACAAGATCAGCGGCTTTGCGGCGCATGATATTGGAAACAAGCAGGGGCAGGGATCCATTTTCCTTAATGATTTTCTGGACCTGATGAAGGGTAGCACCCTGTGTATCAGCAATCTTCTGCATTTCCGCCAGCGTTTCTTCTTTCGTTACCTTAAGGTCTTCTTTCTTGGCAATGGCGTCAAGAACGAGATCAGCCTTCAGGTTTTCGAGAGCAACCGGTTTTTGTTCATCCCGATAGGTCTTCACATCTTTGCCGAGATACTGAAGATACATCGGAAGGCTCATGTGGTGTGCTTCGAGATTCATGGTCAGTTCGTCCACCATCTGGTTGGCGCGCTGGGTCACCATAACTTCCGGAACTTCAAAGGAAGCATTCTCCACGGCCTTCTTGATGACATCCCGCTCATAGTTGGCCTGAGCCTGATCTTCTTCAGATTTCTTCAGACGGGCCAGGGTCTTTTCGCGGAATTCAGCAATCGTCTTACTGTCAGAGTTTTTCTCAATCAGTTCGTCGGTCACTTCAGGAATTTCACGAACCTTGATATTCTGGACATGGACCTTGAAGACAGCGGCCTTACCAGCCAGTTCCTTCGCGCCATAATCTTCCGGGAACGTTACATTGACATCGGTGGATTCATCCTTTTTCAGGCCGACCATTTGATCTTCAAAGCCAGGGATAAAGCTGCCGGAACCGATTTCCAGAGGATAGCCCTTGCCTTCGCCGCCTTCAAACGGTTCACCGTCGATGGTGCCGGCAAAGTCAATCGTAGCAAGGTCTCCCTTTTCCAGTTTCCGGTCTTCCGGAGCATCAACCAATTTAGCAGCCCGCTTCTGCAGGTTGCTGATGGCATCGTCCACATCCTTGTCAGTGACTTCACGGACAACCTTCTTGACATCGAGGTTCTTGTATTCACCCAGTTCAACTTCCGGACGGAGCGTGACCAAAAGGGTCATTTCCATTTCCTTGCCTTCTTCCAAGGTGGAATCCTTCAGTTCGGGATCTGCAACAGGAATGAAGTTGTTGTCATCAAGAGCCTTTCTGTAATTGTCATTAGCAAGGATCTGGAACGCTTCTTCCTTGATGGCATCCTTACCGACATGGGCTTCCAGGACCCGGCGCGGAGCCTTTCCTTTTCTGAAGCCAGGAATTGTGACCTGTTTGTTGACACGGGCAACGGCTCTTTCGAAACCCTTTGCGACTTCTTCAACAGGAATAGTGAATTTCAAAGTTGCTTCGTTACCTTTTCTTTCTACAGAAACGCTCATTAAAAAAATCCTCCTCACAGGCAGTCAGCTTCGAATTTGGTAGGTTATCTGACATACCATCATTAATTACTTAAAAAATCGCTCATATAGCATACCACAAAAGGTATAATTACGCAAATAGTCCCTTTCATTTCGTTTGCCTCCACGCCTGCCCTCATGCGGATTCCTGCATTGTCTCCTTGCTTGGGGGGAATTCATCCCATCTCCCTAGCCGCCTCAAGAAGCCCTCCTTATAATACAGGGATTTTTCGTCACCGCCGGGCTTTTTGGTGTGCAAAAAGACAGTGAATTATCTGATTTTGAAAACAAGTCTTTTCCCCCTATGCATTGTGATACAAGATTCCTTTCCATTTTGCTTAATTATGTTCCGAATATAAAATTATTCCCACTATATTTCACAAAAATGACATGTTTTCAGCCTTTTTATGATACAATAAAAGCAAAGCAATCCACAATTGGAACGGATGTGGATTCAACCCCAAAGGAGGCAATTCATATGTCAGAATTTCTACTTGCCCTGGACGATGTCCTCTATTATCCGATTCTCATCATCGTCCTACTCGCCGCTGGCCTTTACTTCACCTTTACAACGGGCTTTGTTCAATTTCGCTGGCTGCGTCAAAGCATCCGGGTCATTATGGAAAAACCGGAAAAAGAAGGCTCCATATCATCCTTCCAGGCCCTCATGGTTTCGACCGCGTCCCGTGTCGGCACGGGCAATATCATCGGGATTTCAACGGCCCTGTGTCTGGGCGGCTTTGGGTCCGTCTTCTGGATGTGGGCCATTGCCATGATTGGTTCAGCCACAGCCTTCATTGAAAGCACCCTGGCCCAGGTTTACAAACGCAAGGATGCAAATGGCGACAGCTACGGCGGCCCGGCCTACTACATTGAAACAGCCCTCCACAACAAGGCGCTGGCCATTGCCTTTGCCATCGCCCTTATTGTGACCTATGCCGGCGGCTTCAACTTGCTTGCTTCTTACAACCTGCAGTCCACCTTCTCTGTATATGGCTTCTATGACAAAGCCACCACGCCTTGGATCATCGGTGGCCTTCTTGCCGTAATGGTTGGCTACTGCGTCATGGGCGGCGGTAAACGTATCGTTCATGTAACGGGGACCCTCGTTCCAATCATGGGCGTCCTTTATGTCCTGCTTTCCCTTGCCATCATCCTTATGCATCTTGATATGATTCCGAGCGTCTTAGGCGCTGTCTTTGCCGATGCCTTCAACTTCCAGAAAATCCTGGGCGGCATCAGCGCTTCCTGTCTGATGTTTGGGATAAAGCGCGGACTTTATTCCAACGAAGCCGGCGTTGGTTCTGCTCCGAACGCAGCTGCAGCCGCTGACGTTTCCCACCCGGCCCAGCAAGGTCTCGTCCAGATGCTCTCTGTCGTCATCGACACCATTCTCTGCACCTGCACCGCCCTTATCTGCATGTTCTCCGGGATCATCCCGACCAAAGAGATGGCAGGGGCTCCTTACGTACAAGCAGCTACCCAAGTTGACTTTGGTGCCTTTGGCCCGATCATGATCACCTTTGCCATGGTCCTGTTTGCCTTCACGACCCTTTTGGGCAACCTCTTTTATGTCGACAACTGCCTAGCTTACCTGAATGGCGGCAAGACTCCCTCCAAATCTACTATGACCATCTACCGCATCATCGCCGTCATCGTCATCTTCGTCGGCGCCGGGATGAGCATGGACAACGCATGGGCCCTCGCCGATATCACGATGGCCTTTATGTGTTTGACGAACATCCCCTCTATCATGGCCATGAACAAAACAGCCATTGCCGTCATGAAAGACTATGGACGTCAGCTTGCAGAAGGCAAAAAACCAGTTTTCAAGGCAAAAAATATTGGTCTCGACGACTCCAATCTCGACTTCTGGAAATAAGCTCCTGCATCCGTTCCTTACGAAGCTGCGCTTGCGCAGCTTCTTTTTTATCATGGTCACAAAAAATAGATTTCGTTGTTATGGCAACGGACAAGCCTGCTGCCCCACCTTACAATAAGGGATGAAAAGAGGGTTGGACAGGCCTTTTATAGAAAGGTCTCCACTCCCATCAGTCATCAGAGGGAGATGTTACTTATGAAATATCATGTTAATGACAGCTGTATCGGCTGCGGACTCTGCACGTCCACCTGCCCTGAAGTCTTTTCCATGGGAGATGATAATAAAGCCGTAGCCGCTGAATCCGTTCCTGCCGGTGCTGAAAGCTCCGCAGAAGATGCCATGAACGGCTGCCCCGTTGCCGCCATTGAGAAAGTGGACTGATGGAAATATGGCTGCGGCGTGTCTATGACCGCACAGAGAAAGGCCCGGAAGAGCGGGTTCTCGTTGACCGGCTCTGGCCGCGGGGGGTAAAAAAAGAAGCCATTCCAACTTGGGCTAAGCAGATTGCCCCCTCTCGGGAGCTTCACGATTGGTACAAGGACCATGACGAGGATTTTCAGGGATTCAGGGAACGTTATGAAAAGGAACTGTCTTTGAATCCTGCCATTCCGCCTTTCCTTGAATTCCTTGAAGAAGCCCTCAAGAAAGGACCTGTCGTCTTTCTCTACGCTAAGAAAAGCAGAGAAGAAAACAATGCCCTTGTCCTCCGGGACTATGTGCTCCGTGCCTTACGAAAGGAGAACTGACATGTGTGACGAAGATATGATCTATGACTGCCCCTGCACGGTGGATTGTCCCCGCCACGGGCACTGTGTCAGCTGCATCGATCACCATAGAAAATTGGGTTGGCCCCTTGTTGCCTGCATGCAGAAAATGCTCAAGGAACACAAAGCCCAAAAAGCCGCTCAAAAATAAGGAAGCCGCATTAAAGGCCGCCGAAAGCACAAATCATTGCTCATCGACGGTCTTTTTTTGCGGTTTAATTATAAATAATTTATAAATAAAATATTAATATTTTATGAAAATCCTGTTGCAAAAATTCTTAAAAACATGTATTTTTGTAAATTAGATTCATGAGTCAATTTTTCTTTCCAGTTACTCAAAATACAAGTAAGAAGGAGCCCGTTATGAAAGATCCAACAGTGTCCGCCTCTTCCTTTTGGCCCAGGGCGGCCATTCTTTATTTTTTCGTTCTGTTCCCACTCAGCTTCCTTCTTCCTGGCCCCTTTGCGTGGGAAAACGGACCTATTGAAATGGGTCAAAACATGATCCTTCTTACAGGTATCATTTGGTCCATCTATCACTACACACAGGAGACGCACCTTCACAGGCCCTCTTATTGGCTTTTTGCGGCAAGCTTTTTCCTGCTTCTTTTCGGAAGGGAAATCAGCTGGGGCCGCGTTTTTCTTCTAAAAGAAATGACTGAGACAGGACCTGTTTTCTGGAGCATGAAAGACCTCCCCTATCATCGTGTCATAGACGGCGCCATTGGACTCTTATCGGCTGCGGTCATCCATCTCTTTTATCAGAGCGTGAACGTTCAAAAAACCTTGCACTGTCTTAAAAAGAACCGACTCATGTTCCTTCTCACAGTCCTTGCCGCTATACTTGCCCTCATGGGGGATAAAGGCCAGCTCTTTCATGATTTCAGGGACGAGACCATGGAAGAACTATCCGAACTTTTTGTCTATCTTCAGATCTTCTTTTTTATTCATCGATATCGCATCGCCTGACCTTTCTACCGTTTCAGAATTTCCTAAATGGAGGGCGCCCTATAGGGGCGCTTTTTTTGATTCCAAAAGGTGGATAAGTTGGAAACTATGAGGTAAAATAATAAGTATTCGCGATTATTATTTTCACATTTTTTAGAATAGAGGCGGCCTAATCATGTCAAAATCCTTTCCGACTCCTTCCAAGACCTTTTTCATTCTCTTTTTTCTCCATTTGTTTCTTTCCTTGGTTCTTAGACTTACGGGTCAATTGGAACAGCGTATATTCAATGAAATCCTCATTTATGGTGCACTTGCCTATTCTATGATTGGATCCCAATGGAACTATGATCCAAGTTATCTCAAGACATCTTCAGTACTCTTCCTTTTATATCTTCTTTCCATATATACCCTTCAAGACTTCAGTAACAATGGGCTTTCTGCCTCTGAAGCAATCGAATGGGGTACAACCTTATTTGCCTTTTTTTCTTCATGGGGACTCTTATCCAATTCCATAAAACAGTCCCTTCTCCGCGTGTGCTGTCGCGCCATCTATTATGGCGGATTATGGCTGACGGCAAGCGTTCCGTTATTAGGGATTGGATATGGAATCGTAAGTGGAGGGCATGCCCTGTCGGCTGATCTCATATTGGCAGTTTTCCAGACAAATCCAGGAGAAGCACTGTCCTACCTGAAGGAACAGCCATTATTTCTCTGGGCACTTTCCTTACTTGGAATCTTTGCCATCAGTATACTCGTAATCAGCCTTTCGAGGAAAATGCTGGAAGCCGCACCGGTTCAAAAGCCATCCATCATTTTGATTCTAATGGCTTTACTCGCTCTGAATATGAAGTCTACCCTTCCCCGCATAAAAATCTTCTACCTAGCAAACACAATCACTTCAGCCCGGACCTCCCTGAAAGCCTACGAACAGTATAAAATTATGAAAGAAATCCGTCTGAACCGCTTGTCTGCGCTTCCCCCACTTTCCATAGATTCACAAGCCAGAGGAACCTATGTCCTTGTCATTGGAGAATCAGCATCCCGTGATCATATGCACGTATACGGATATGACCGACAAACCACGCCTTGGATGGATAAAATGGCGGGTTGTAAGGGAACAACCATTTTTTCCTGTCCCTATGCCAATTACTGCCAAACCATCCTTTCCCTCACCTATGCCTTGAGCGAAAAAAATCAGTACAATCACATTCCCCTTGAAGAAGCTTATTCCATCATCGATCTTGCGAAAGCAGCTGGCTACGATACCTACTGGATCAGCAACCAGGCAGGATTTAGTGCTTCAGACACGCCCATTACCATCATTTCCTCCACCGCAGCACATCATACTTGGATCAATGGAAGAGGCGCATCCCCCAGTGATTCCACATACCTTGATGGAAAACTTATTACAGAACTTCCAGATAACGTAGACCGCCCCAGTTTCATTGTCATCCATCTAATGGGCAGTCATTCCCGGTATGCAGATCGTTATCCCAAATCATACAGTCTCTTTTCGGGGAGAGGAAAATTTGTTGACGGCTATGACAATTCGGTTCGCTATGTCGACAGCGTCCTTCAAGGCATCTTTGAAAAAGTCCATAATTACTCCAATTTTCAAGGGTTTCTTTACCTGCCTGACCATGGAGAAGATCCAGAATCCGGAAATGCCCATTCTCCTGATAAATTTACCTTTCAAATGGTTCGAATTCCCTTTCTGGTCTATCTTAGTCCTAAGGCAATTGCCAGTCGCCCAGAAATCCAAAAAGAATTGCAAAAACACAAAGATCTGCCATGGACCAACGATCTAGCCTATAATTTGCTTATTTCCCTACTGGGGATCCAGAATGCCCCATACGAAGAAAGACAATTCGATCTTGCTTCCCCAACCTATCAGCTCAACTGGGAGAAAGTAAAAACGCAGCACGGAACCAAAAGTCTTTCCGAAAAAATAGATCCTCACTTCCGTTTTAAGTAAAGGAAATCCCCTTATTGTACAAACACCCGTACAATAAGGGGATTTCCTTCTCATAGGCTTAAATCTCGCCAGGAATGGGTTCTTATCGACAGATTCCTTTATTGAGTAGGCACTATGCAGTCCAATGGTAATACGCTTTATACCACTGGGCAAATTTCTTGAGTCCTTCTTCAATTGTCGTCGTCGGTTTAAAGCCAAAATCCTTTTCAAGGGCCGATACATCTGCAAAGGTCTGGTACACGTCACCGGGCTGCATAGGAAGGTATTCCTTTTGGGCCTCTTTTCCCAGTGCCTTTTCCAGGATCTCAATAAAGGTCATCAGCTTTACAGGCGTGCTGTTGCCAATATTATAGATTCGGTAAGGGTCCCCGCCAAAACCATCTTGGGGTGGATGGGGAAGCAGGTTTTCGATACCCGTCACAATATCATCGACATAGGTAAAGTCACGGTACATATCGCCATGGTTATAGATGGTAATGGGCTCATCTTTCATGATTTTATTGGCAAACTTGAAATAGGCCATATCAGGCCGGCCGAAAGGACCATAGACCGTAAAAAAACGCAGTCCTGTCGTAGGAACCCCATAAAGATGACTGTAGGTATAAGCCATAAGTTCATTGGATTTTTTAGTAGCTGCATAAAGACTGATCGGATGGTCGACCGGGTCTGTGACGCTAAAGGGGGTTTTTTCTTGATTGCCATAAACGGAGGAACTCGAAGCATAGACGAGATGGTTCACCGAATGATGACGGCAAGCTTCCAAGATTGTAAAAAAGCCCACGATATTGGAATCAATGTAGTCCCGAGGGTGATCAATGCTGTAGCGGACGCCGGCCTGAGCCGCAAGGTTCACGACAATTTTGGGGGACAGCTTCGTAAAGACCCCTTCCACGGCGTCCTTGTCACTGATATCCCCTTCTGTAAAGGAAAAACCAGGATAATAGGAAAGGCGCTTCAGGCGCTCCTTTTTCAAGGCCACCTCATAATAGGCATTGAGATTATCCATGCCATGAACGGCATAGCCCTTAGAAAGAAGCCGCAAAGCAAGGTGATACCCTATAAAGCCAGCTGCACCCGTAATGAATATCGGCACAGCTTCTATTTTGCAATCCATAGGAAACGCTCCTTTACTGACAAAATTGCCAAGAAAGATGGCTATATTTTTATTATAGTACAACTACCTAAAAAAAGCACCGTTTCCACAAACTGTCACCTAGCCTCAGGTTTTAGTAAAAACAATTCTTGAAAAATTTGACACACGGGCAAATACCTCACCAAATACACAAAAAGTGTTCGCTGTCTGGCTTGCCTGATTGAACGCAAACTGTACAAAAACATGCCGCCAGTTTCTCAAAAGAAAATCCCATAGACCGCCATAAGACTGGTCAAATGGGAGTTACCGATTCTATTTCAAGCAGAGGGAATAAATATCTTCCCGTCGATTTTGGAGGGTAAAGGTCTCCTTTCGCACCTTCGACACAAGGTCAAGGTCGATGGGTGCGTAAATAACGCCTGTTTCCGTCCCGTCTGCTTCGGCAAGGACCTTTCCCCGCGGATCGACGATCAGGGAGTGACCATAGGCCGTAAAGCGAGGCTTCTTTCCCACTTGGTTCGGTGCAATGACGTAGCATTCATTTTCAATGGCCCGGGCCCGAACAAGGACTTCCCAATGGGCGCGGCCCGTTGCTTCCGTAAAGTTCGCAGGAAGCACCAGAATCTGTGCGCCCCGAAGGGCCATAAGACGGAAGAGCTCTCCAAACCGCAGGTCATAGCAGATGCCAAAGCCCAAAGTGCCGACACCAGCCGTCTTCACCGTCACGATTTCATGGCCCGGTGCTACATGACTTGATTCGCGGCTTGTCACCCCTGAATCAAGGACCACATCAAAGGGATGGAGCTTGCTGTATTTTCCGAGGAATGCCCCATCAGGTCCTAGAAGAAAAGTCGTATTATAGGGGCGGGCCGGATCGTTTTCATTTCTTTCGTAAAGACTCCCACCCTCGATATAGACGCCATATTTTCGGGCAAGGGTGCTCAAATAGGTTGCCGTTTTCCCACCAGGAACCGCTTCTGAAAGGGCCGCATAATCGCGGCCCAAATAGGCCATGGTCTCGGGAAGGGCGATAAGCTTGGCGCCTTTTTTGGCCGCTTCTCCAATGAAATCAGCCACGACAGAAAGATTCTGATCCTGATTGGATGTGGTATCCATTTGAATGGCAGCAACAAGAAACGTTGTCATATAAAAACCTCCTTGGGTCTTACTTTGCCCTTCGGGAAATCAAAAAGCGTCCTTTTAATATTGCGTAATAAGCCATTCCCTTTACATAATCCCGGAAGCTTTCTTTTCTGCGATACTTTGCCCATTCCTTGAAATCATGATAGTTTTCTGGTTTAAGGATGGGCAAAATAGCCGTCAAGGTCTCCCACGGAGAGGCCGCATTATAGGACCGCCACTGAGCATCATAATCGGACAGGACCATCTGCCATGGTTTGCGCCGCCCTGTCCAATGAATGATTGTCCCTTTTTGCTGGGGGTCATCTTCACCACCGCCAAATTCATTGTAAATAGACGGCAAAAAAGCATTTGTCCCATCAAAGACAATGTTGAGGATATCCTGGCTTTGACCCAAAAAACGTTCTTTTGGTTCCTTCTGTAGGGAAAAGGCCTTTTCCGTAATGTTTTGTTTCTGCCACTCTGGGATATTCACCATCATGACTCCGTCATTAAAGTAACGGCCATTATTAAGATGAAGATAGTCACCACGGCGCTTGGCATCGGGCATCCGTTCTGAAACAGCCCCCATAGCTTTTCCCATAAGGTCCCAATGATAGAGCTCGTCAAGGGGCCGGATGACCATAGTATCGGCATCAAGATAGAGAAAATGGTCCGTTTCTGCAGCAAGGATGAGGGGCATCACAATCCTTCCATAAGTAATCCGGGAAAAACGCTCCACTTTGACATGAAAATCAGCAAAGGGCTCCATATGAAGGGTATAGAGCTTGATGACGCAGCCATAGCGGTCAGCCAGTTGCTCCATCTTTTGGGCATTTTCCTTGCTGTACCCATCAGTAAAGATGTGAAACATCACCGCACGATGGGCATTATTTTCAAGGACACTGACAAGGCTTGCGCCCATGATCTGAAAATAGCCGTCATTGACGTTATAGGCAACGTGCAAGGGCGCTTTGTCCGTCTTTTCCGCGTTTTTTGAAAAGGTCTCCACCCCTTTTAGGAAACGGGCGGGGACAAAGTAATCGTCTTCAAACGTTTTCATAGGGATTCAAGCATCTCCTTCACAGTCTCTTGGACCATAGATAAGGTCACACTTTCTTCGCAAAGGTTCTTTGGACATTTCTTGGGTCCGATGCAAACATGCTTTCCCGAACAGGGAACATGACCGCTGACAGCCCAAGTTCGTTCCCCACATCCCTGATAGATCTCAGGGGAGTTAAAGGTAAAAATTGTCAGGACGGGACACCCTGCCGCGGCGGCAATATGGGTTGTGCCCGTATCGAGGGTAATGGCGCAGTCGGCCCGTCTCATAAGCGCCACCAAAGCGGGGAAGGTCGTTTTTCCCAGGGTATCGATGATGCTTTCGGGATGCTTCATCCGGTTTTTGATGGCGTCCATCTTAGGACGATGCGCTTCAATGCCCGTTATGATGACGGACGCATCATAGCTCGTGATGAGCCAGTCAGCAAGGGCGGCGAATTTTTCAGCCCGCCAGTCCTTTGCCTTTGCGGTCGTTTCCACGCAAAAAAGCACCTTTGGTCCCTTGGCAGAACATCCAGCAAGCAGGGCATCAGCGGCGGCAAGATCCTTTGAGGCTGATGGGACAAGGGCAGGAGGAATGAATTCCTGTGATTCATCACCAAAATAATCCCGCATGAGACGCTGATAGCTTTCTCCCATGCGGTGATTTTTATAATCCCAAGACGCTCGATAAGAAAGGTCCTGGATATAAAACCACTTTTCCCAACCCAGTTCCCAGCCTAAGGCACGCTCCATACTGAGCCGAAGGGGAATGCGAGCAATCCATTTCATGAGGGTAACCCGCTCCCTAGGATCGAGGGAAATCCCCAAATCATAGCCCTCTTGGGACAACTTTTTCCCCATTCGGATTACATCCAAGGCCCCTCCGCCGCTTTGATAGGTATAAGGAATAACACGATCGACACCACAGATCAAAGAGGCAGGCAGAGCGACGGAATCTTTCACCAAGTAGTGGATTTCACTATGAGGATACTGTTCCTTGAGAACGGGAATCACAGACGCTGCTGTAATGACATCACCCAGATGCATGATACCGTCAAGAAAAATCTTTTTTATTCTATTACGTGGCTTAGTGTCTATATTCATCATAATATAACTCTTGTAAGTGCCGTACTACACGCTTCAATTGGAGTATAATTTTTTGCGATGGACTATTTTGATTGTATAAGGCCTTTACATTTCCATCTTTAATTTTTTTTGGAAATTGACAACTATCGTCATAACGTTTTTCCATTTGATCAATTATAGAATTAGAAGACATAGTAGGATAGAGTTCAACATAATTGAAATCTGTACTATATAATTTTATGTATCCCAGTTGTTGATAAATGGCCCAAGCATCATATTCTATCCTTACAGGAATTAATGCCTTCACCAAATTCTCAGCAGCCCTTCGATTGATAATATACCCGCATGACATTGTACCTGCTAACATATGAAGAACATGATGATTACCACCTAATGGGTACACAACTTTCCCTTTGCCATTATTTCTTCTTAGGAGCAAGACGCTAGGTTCTATCTGAGAATTCATAAACGATTCAATTCTCGGATAAGCATCTAAAAATTCATTAGATAGATGAATATCATCTTCAAAAATAGTCCAATAAGGTGCATTCGTTGATAAAAAATCTTTGCACACCTTTAAATGGGATAAAACGCACCCAACTTCTCCAATAGTAAGAAGACCGTTATCCCCGCGGCATTCCTTTAACTGGGTTTCATTGAGTTCATTTCCCATAATGGCTTCAAAAAAGTTTGGTTCAATTCCAAGGTCATGAAAATTGCGGGAAACACTCTCGCTTCTTTCTGCCGCTTTTGCTGCATTGATAATGGAATGATTAAAAATCATAACGTCTTCTCCTCCTTATTGCCTAAGGAAGTTTCCAATCGTAAGCAGCATCCTGTCATGAAAAGAAGGGTCTTTACAGCAGCAGACATACCCAGCGTGTAATCAAACATCCCCACTGTGCAAAATCCTATCCAAGCACAAAATCCTGCAAACGCATAGGGATTTTCCACATGACGGAAAAGATAAAAGGAGGAAAGAATCCAGACAGCAAGTCCCATAAGGCCGACAAGACCGCTGTCCACGGCCGTTTGGACATAAATGTTATGAAAATGATGCAAGCCCTGCGTATCAGCCTTGGTGCGGTAATGGGCCAGATAGGCCTTCCCCCCTTGGAGGATGCCAAAACCAAAGACCGGTTTATCCTGAATCATGACGGCTGCTTTCTTCCATGCTTCGATTCGGTCTCCATTGGACCGATCGGTCGTTACATTCGAAATAGAAGAAAGTCGTTGGGAAAGGGCGGGACTTGCGGCAATCACGGCAAAAGAGCAGCTTAATGCCAAAAGGACCGCGACAATCCTTGAATTTCGTTCCCGCAAACTCTCTGCGGTCACAAGAATCACAGATACGAAAATGCCCACCCAAGAGCTTCTTGTGCCGCTGCCAATGGCTCCTAGGACAATGAAAATGGCTGCCACTAGAAGCCCATTCCTGTGGGAAATCTTTTCCGCCTTTTGCAACCAAAGGATGATGCTTGCAGGAAAAACGGTAGCAACAATACTAGCATGACGCAGCCACCCATCCCCCAAGCCATGGGCACGGTCAGCTCCCGTAATAAGCCGTTCACCAAAAGTACAGAGTCCATCAAAAGCAATAAAAGCAATGAAACAGAGAAGCGCCTTTTTGATGGCTTTTTCATCGACATCGAGAAAGAGCAGCATGGGAAGGACAACAATGCGCCCCACCATGTAGTTCAAATATTTCCCAAAGGAAAAACCCACATCAGGGCTCAAAAGGGCCGACGGCAACAGGGTCAGGGCAAAAAAGGCATAGGCCCAAAAATAGTGCTTTACGTGCGGTGCCAAATGAAAGGTTTCCCCGCGGCGCCTGCGCTGGATAACATCAACGAGAAATAGTACAATGGCAAGGCCATAGAAAATATTCCCTACCGCAATGGACATGCGCTGCGTGCACATGGCAAGGGTCAGTGTAGCTAGTGAGTACCCACTTAACTTCTTTTTCATCATCATACTCCTCTTGATTCAAATTTCTTTCGTTGGAAGCGATTTTCGTGTTCGGTTGTCGCCTTATTTTTTCCCCAAAAGATGGGTCCAAAACTTCCCCAACCGGATCCGCATTTCCTGACGCCACAAGGATTTCCCCGTCATATCCCCGGGCTGCGGCATGGGAGCGTCGCAAAAAGCGGTCTTTTTGAGGATGTCGTAATAGGCACGGTTAAAATGCTCTGATATCTGAAATTCCCACGGTTTATAGCGCCCTGCCCAGTGGATGACGGCCGGGTTTTGCAGGGCCTCGATTGCTTCAAGCCGCAAAGCCCCTTTTTTGAGGACCTTTAGGGGCATGCCAAAAACAGGAGGAATGACATTCCAGCGAAGGGGCAAAATAGACCAATTCCCCATAAAGACTTTATTGAGCCCATCTTGGTCGTGATGGCGGTAGGCATGGCTCGTGACGCATTGCAGAACCTTCTCCCCATAGCCTTCTTTCCGAAAGGCAGCAAGATCCATGATCATAACGCCCGAATTAAAATAAGGAGCGCCCAAGGGCAGGCCTAAAGATTCCGCTTTTTGGCGGCGCATCCTTGATGAAGCCATGATACCAAAATCCTTGACGGCACCAATAGGATGACCGTCAAGAGGAAAGTCCCACAGCTTTGCCACATCATCCTTTACCACAAGATCCGTATCAAAATAAAGGGCCTTTGCAACCGCTAAGGGCAAAAGTTTTGCAATAAGAAGGCGAAGGTAAGCCGCCTTATGGATATGACCGCTTGTGTAGGCATCTACGGCAATGCCCTTTGTATCAATAAAAGTCACAAGACCTTTGAGGTCCTTGATGGTGCGCTCCACCATCTCTTTTTTTACACCGGTGATTCCATCATCAAAGAGATAAAAATGAAGGGGCCTGGAATCTGTATGGCAAAGCAGCATAGAAGCTGCTGCAACGGCTGCGTGCTGGGCATAGCGATCATCACAAGCAAGGACAATGGCAATTTCGTCCATAATCTACTCTCCTGTCGTCTGACACTTCACATACTCCTTATCATACAATGGAAATGGCAGGAGCACAAGGGAGGCGGCAGGAATTCCTGCCGCCTCCCTTGTGCATTCGACGGTTATCTTCCTAAAATAGACTTATACCGCCGTTTATTCGATTGACCTAATCGCATTGCCATTTTTGATTCTCCAAATGGCAATGGTCCGGGCCGCTTCGATTTCTGCCTTGAATTCCTTATCTTTGAGGTCCTTTTCTTCGCCGATTTGTCCATTCTCAATATAAAGGCGATGGTTGAAGGCTCGCCGGGAATCAAAAAGGGAGGGAAGCAGGGATTCATAGGTCTCTCCTTGGGGCAGGATGAGTTCTGCCAAGGTCGGCGCAATCTGGAGATGGCTGCCGGCGGCGTCTTTGGCAAAGAGGTCCGTAGTAATGCCAGCGCCATAGAAGAAGCAGGGAATGCCGCTTTTTTCCCATAAGGAAACATCGTTGCTGAAATTGAAGCGCTCCGCGTGATCGCCTGTAACGACAAAAAGGGTGGATGGGTCATAGGCTTCGGCGGCTTTGATGAATTTTCCCATCACGTCGTCGGCATACCAGATATGGCCCAGCTGGTCCAAAGTCTTCTTGTCCTTGGGAATGGCAGGTCCCCGCTTTTTAGCTACACGGTCCCGGGAAAATCCCTTGCTGTCCACATCAAAAGCAAAGGGCGGATGGTTGCTCGTTGTAAGGATGAAGTAAAAGGTATCTTCCTCATCTTTTTGCATGGCCTTCAGCACTTCCTCAAAGAAGGGGCCGTCGGCAATCCCCCAGGAAGAGCTTTCTCCAAGGCCGGAGAATTCGTCGGCACAGTGGAATTCATCAAAGCCTTCGCGGCGCGTAAATTTTTCAATATCCTGCCAGCTGCGCAGGCCGCCATACCAGAACTGGGTCCGGTAGCCCATCTTCTTCATGACGGCGCCGATGCCGAGGCCATCGACGGGATCCCCGTTCTTTCCCATGATATAGTTGACGTAAAGGCCAACATCGGGAAGGCCTGTAACGAATCCATTGAGGCTCGTCATGGTCCCCGTACTGTTTGCGAGGAACTGGTACGTATGGGCCCCGTGCGCTTCAAGGAATTTCCCCGTTGAGGCAAGGTTCATATCCTCATAGGAAGGCAAAAGGGGCCAGAGGGCATAGTTTTCCCCTAAGATGACCACGACATGGCGGGGCCGCTTGACGCGGGCTGCCGTCTTTTTGGTGCGCGTAAAGGCTTCATCGATGGTCGCCGCGTTCCCATTGCCGCCAAGAAGCCAAATGGCCGCCCGCACTTCCTCCACCGTAAGGGGGCGCAGAACTTTTTCCGTCGCCCGTTTATGGGTGGCATAGGCGCGGTACAGGGCCTGTCCATCATCGAGGATGGCTTCATTGAGGAGTTTCGATTTGGTGCGGGCTGCGCTTTCCCAGTGGATTCCATCATCGGAATGAAAGCCGCCGCCAAAGCGGCAGAAGATGGCAAAAACAGGGATGAAAAGCAGCGCACCAGCAAAAAGGGCCTTGACGCGGCGCTGAGGCGCAATGCCCTTTCGTTCCTGCAGCCGATGCCAAAGATGGATGACAAGGGCCGATAGAAGGAGGACACCCACAAGGCGCGGGAAAAGCTGATATTCTTTTACGGCTGTATCCCAAATGGCATGCATATCATCTTTCATGCCGTTAAAGAGCATGATGTTGTATGTTTCCTGGAAAATGGCATAGTAGGGAATGCGCGCCACAAAAAGAAAGGTCATGACAAAGAGGGAAAGGCCTGTAAGGAGGGTCCTCACGGCTTTTTCCGGATAGCGGGAAGAGAAGCTTCCCGGTACGGTTGCCAAAAGAAAAGGAAGCCCCACAAGAAGGACCGTCGTCTTAAGACTGATGCGAAAGCCAAGATAAAGGGCATAGAGGATTTCTGAAGCGGAAACCGCATTCAGCTGGCTGCGGAAAAGAACGAGAAAAGCCACTCGGAAAAGCATGAGGAGCCCTTCCAAATAGAGAAAATATCGCAGATCTTTTTGCAAAAGGGTAAGAAAACGGTGCATATCGTTCCTTTCAAAAATAAAGAAAAAATCCCGCAGTCACAAACTGCGGGATGAGCGTTTCATTGGAGCGGAAAACGAGATTCGAACTCGCGACCCCCACCTTGGCAAGGTGATGCTCTACCACTGAGCTACTTCCGCAACGAAGAGAATTATACCAGATGGCAGCGGTTCCGTCAAGGATGTTTTTACTGCGGCACGGCTTTAGTAGCACTTACTCCATCCACAGTTCTTACAGGTATTGCAGCCTCCTTCAAAGACAAGGGGTTCCCCGCATTGAGGGCAAAAAATATCTTCCGCCCGTACTTTTTTGGTGACGGCTTTTTTCACTTCTTTGGTGGGAATCTGAGGGGCAGTTTTGCCTGTCAGTTCCTGCTGTACTTCGTTATACATATCAAGGAGCGCATTACCAACCGCCAAGGGACAGCATGACCCACGGCTTGTATCCCCTCTTGTGATCCGCCGCACGGCATAACTGGGGCAGTTGCCCGTGGAATTGAGCTGATCAATGATGGTATAGATATCAATACCAGCACGGGCCGCAATGGAAATCATCCGGGACAAACCAATCATGAAATTGTTGCAGCCGCCGGTGGATCCTTTGCTCAAGTAGGTTTCCAGAAGGGCTCCTGTTTCTGGATCAAAAAAGGCCATGCAGTGCAAACTGCCGCAGCCAGTAATCAGTTTTCGTTTCTTGCCGATGACATGGTCATCAATGGCAACGATTTCTCCGCGGGCAAGGCCTTCCCCTGCAATGGGGGCCTCTTTTTTATGATCTTCCACATGCGTCGTGAGGATACCGGCACGCTTGCAGCCATCACGGAAAATGGTGACACCCTTGCAGCCGCTTTCATAGGCAAGCAGGTAAAGATGTTCCGTATCTTCAACAGTAAAGCTGTTGGGGACATTGACAGTTGAACTGATTGAAGCGTCAATATGCTGCTGGAAAGCGGCCTGCATGGCGATACGATCCTCATAGGGAAGGGTCATAGCCGTGACGAAATAAGAAGGCAGCTGGGAGTCATCCTTGAGATCATGCTGCTTCATATAGCGTTCCACAATGGGCGTATAGACCTTGTAATAGACATCGGCCGCATGAAGGGATTCTGTTTTACGCTCATAATAGTTTGCATAAATCGGCTCAATGCCGCCGGAAATACCCAGCATCGTTGAAAGGGTTCCCGTCGGCGCAATGGTCAGAAGCTGGGAATTGCGAAGGCCATATGATTTCACAAGCTGTACGGTTTCTTCCGTCGTATTGGCTTTGAAATAAGGGGTTTCCATCACTTCTTCTGCGCAAAACTGCTCATAAGAGCCGCGCTCTTTGGCAAGAAGAGCAGAAGAAGCAATGGCCGTATCTGCCATAGTAAAGCCCAAGGTATGACAAAAATCAACCGCTTCCTTACTGCCGTAGGTCAGGCCCATTTTAAGGAGCATATCACCAAGGCCCATAATGCCAAGGCCAATCTGGCGCCATTTGGCAACACTTTCCCGCTGTTCTTCCAAGGGATGGAGCGGGAGCCCCTCTTCAAGTACATCATTCAAGGCTCGGACAGCCACATGGATTGCTTGCTTGAATCCTTCCTGATCAAAAGAAGCCTCTTCCGTGAATGGGTCCTTGACAAATTCCGCAAGGTTCATGCTGCCAAGAAGACAGGAACCGCCTGCTGGAAGGGGTTCTTCCGCACAGGGATTGACACCGGCAAACTGGAAGGATTTAGTGTTGGACAATAGGTTCCAGCTTGTAATCCGGTCCCAGAAGAGCGCACCCGGTTCCGCGTAATCCCAGTTCGTCTCCGCAAGAAGATGGAAGACCTCCGCCGCATCTACCAAGGACTCGATGGTCTCGCCCGTTTCTTTGCGCGTATAATGAAGGCGGAACTTGCGGTTTTCTTTCACGGCCTCCATGAAGTCGCCACTGATCCGAACGGAAATATTGGCTTTTGTCACTTTATCCAGGTCTGTCTTCAATTTAATGAAGTCAACAACATCAGGATGGGAACAATCAATGGAAATCATGAGGGCTCCACGGCGCCCATTTTGCCCAATCAGCTCTGTTACAAGGGAATAAAGAGTCATGAAGGAAATGGAACCGCTCGTCTGCTTGGCCGCGTTGTTGATATGGGCTCCTTTAGGGCTCAATTTTGATATATCAATGCCACAGCCCCCACCGTAACTATAGGTCCGAGCCAGTTTCCCTGCCCTGTCAAAGATGCTCTCAATGCTGTCTTCCGGCGGTTCTACCACATAACAATTGGAAAGGGTAATCTTCTTTCCCTTGTTTTCAAGGCCTCGGTTAGCCAGGATGCGTCCTCCAAAGAGGAATTTTTGTTCCTTGATCAATTCCCGGACTTGCTCATCACCGCCGCTTACCCTGTCCAGCCAGGCATCAAAAGTTTCACTGTCATCGCGGTACTTGTTTTGCCAAATATCAAGACCCAGCTGATTATCTGCGCCAAGCCATTCCTGAACTTCCATAATCGTCTCCCCTTTTCAATATCTTGTTGTTCGGTTTTCAATTACTCACTATATATAGTGTTTTTTTATTTATACGGTATTTATCGTAGCAGGAAGTCCAGCTCCCGTCAAGAAAGCATTTTCCAAAACCTTGTCAAGATGGATTGGACCATTTTTTCTCATTTTGGTTAGCCGGTAAATACCTCCGTTCTTCCTTTCTTGTAAGATGATCAATGAAAGAAATCGCCTGCAGCACAAGAATAAAGCCCTGCAGGCATATAGTTTTTGGGAAAGGGAAAACCGTGCCATGAAGCATCATCCTTCACAGCACGGTTTCATTCAAATAAGAATCAGAACTCACCCAGCACGATTTCGCACAGATTTTGGGCGTGATCGGAAACACGTTTCATATTAAGCAAGAGTTCCAGCATGACAAACCCCGTTTCCGGCGTACAAACGCCACGATTAAGTCGGTCCACATGGGAGCGGCGCATGGCTTTTTCCTTTTTCCGAACTTCATGGGAACGGGCAAGTGCCGTCTTGGCAAGATTTACATCATTATCTTCCAGGGCCTGAAGGGCATCCGCCGTGGTCCGTATGACCATGTCCCCGATTTCCTTCATCTCTTCCGCAGCTTCCGGAGAAAATGAAATTCCGTCTTCATTCATGGACTTGACTCGCTTGGCAATGGTTTCGGCATGATCTCCAATACGCTCCAAATCCATGCAGCAGTGAAGCAGACCTGTATGGATATTGGTCAGTTCCACGCTGAGGTTCTTTTCCGACATCTTTGTCAAATAGACCGTAATGGCTTCTTCCAAGTTGTCAATGACCGGTTCATGTTCCTTAATATACTTGACCTTTTTGGAATCATACTGATTGATACAGCTGAAAGCCCGTTTGGTATTGCCCAAGGCAAGGCTTCCCATACGGCTCACTTCTTTTCTTGCAAGGCTTAAAGCAATGGCCGGTGTATCGAGCATGCTTTCATTGAGGAACTTGGGCTGGTAGGAGATCTCGCCATTTTTATTGGGCATGATCTTTTCAATGAGTTTCGTGAACTGTCCCGCAAAAGGCAGGAAAAGAATGGTATTTACAACGTTAAATACTGTATGGGCATTTGCAATCTGTCGGGAGATATTTCCCGCTGGAGAAATCTTCAAGACCAAAGCCAAAAACTGGCTCAATAAAGCAATGGCGATGATACTCCCGATTAAATTGAAGAGCACATGGGAAAGGGCCACACGTTTTGCATTGATGTTGGCCTGCAGGGTTGCCAAAACGGCGGTAATACACGTCCCGATGTTATCCCCCAGCAAGACAGGGACAGCCCCTTCCAGCGGGATAAGACCTTGACCGGCCATGGCCATCAGGATACCGACCGTTGCTGAAGAGGACTGGATGACAACTGTCATACATAGACCAACCAAAAGGCCCAGGATGGGGTGTGTGGAGAAGCGGCCGATAAATTCCACAACGGCCGTATTATGACGCAGGGGAGCCACGGAATTGCTCATCATCGCCATCCCTAACATGAGGATACCAAACCCCATGAGTACTTGGCCAATATCTTTCATTTGTCGTTTCTTTGCCACTGTACGGATCAAAAAGCCGATGGCAAGGAGCAAAGTGATATAATCTGTCAGCTTGAACGCAATGAGCTGAGCCGTAATGGTTGTCCCAATATTGGCCCCCATGACAATCCCAAAGGCTTGCTGCAGGTTCATGAGACCTGCGTTGACAAGCCCCACGGTCATGACCGTTGTTGCGCTCGAAGACTGTAAAATGCTTGTGACGCCGGCACCTAAGGCAACACCATAAATCGTGCGCTTCGTCAGTGCCCCTAAAATCCGCTGGAGCTTACTGCCGGCAGCAGCCTGCAGGCCGTCGCCCATGAGCTGCATACCGTAAAGAAAGAGCGAAATCCCACCAAGGAACAAGAAAAATTGAAGCAAGGTAATCTCCCCCGTTAACATAGATCATACTGGATGCGGTCTACCATTTCATTACAAATTATTTACTTGTCTATTACATGATTTTACCACAACTTTTTCCATCAAGCTATGGGAACTGACCTGATTCCTCCTATTTTTACGCGGATTTTACACGTCCTAATGGCAGCAAAAAAAAAGTACGTTTTATCAAATAGTCATATATTTTTCATGAAATAAAATTATCGTTCGAAATATATCGAACATTATTTTCTATCTCTAAATTATCATTTTTAAGCTTAAATTTGGTTCCAAAAATCTTTTTTATTTTTTTCTCTGTTTAAGTCTATTATTAAAAGACTTTTGTGTTTATATAAAAGATTTTACTTTGGATTGTATTTCTTTTGTATTTCTGTCATATCCTTGCTTTTTTCTATGATTACAAAAAGGATGAGCTCGTTATCAGAAATCAGATCAATGCCTTGATTCTTCCCATTAAAACTAGGAAAAAATAGATTCTTACTACCAATATTAATTCTTAATTAAAGTTTTTTTGCTTAAAAGGCTTCTTTTTATCCACCTAACGTCCCATTTTTATGACGGGAATCCTTGATTCAGTTTCTGTTTTGCACATTGTATGCAAACTCCACTATACAAAAACAGTCTCATATGTTACATAACAACTATGCTGTCTTATTCTTGACTTTTTGTAACATAAAGGTTACACTATTCATAACGAACAAGGCACGGAAAGACTTTTTCTATTGTTCGGTGTTTTCGTTGGTCTGTTTTTTTATTACACTGTATGGATGGAGGAGAGAACGATGAAAGCAAAAAAAATGGTAGCGGCATTCCTCGCAATGGCAGCAGCAACCGCTCTGATCGCTGGCTGCGGCGGCGGTGACAAAAAGGAAAGCAGCGGCGGTGAAAAGAAATTCATCAACATCGCAACAGGCGGTACGTCTGGGACCTATTATCCTTTGGGCGGGGCCTTGGCTGATATCCTTAACAAAAATGTCAAAGGCGCCAATGCTTCGGCTCAATCCACAGGCGCTTCCGTCGCAAACGTCAATCTCTTAAAAGAAGGCAAGGTTGATATCGGCTTTATCCAAAACGATATTTCCTACTATGCCGTAAATGGCGTTGAAATGTTCAAGGATAAAGCAGTAAAGAATCTTAAAGGCCTTGCCACCCTTTATCCGGAAACAATCCAGATTGTAACGACAAAAAAGACGGGCATCAAGACATTTGCTGATATCAAGGGCAAACGCGTCGCTGTTGGGGCTGCTGGCTCCGGGACGGAAGCCAACGCCCGTCAGATCCTCGAAGCAGCCGGAATCACCTACGATGACATCAAGGTCCAGTACCTTTCCTTTGGGGAAGCCGCTTCTGCCTTGAAGGACGGCAATGTGGATGTTGCTTTTGTAACAGCCGGATTCCCTACGGCAGCAATCCAGGACCTTGCTACCCAGCATGAAGTCGTGCTCCTGCCCGTTGATTCTGCCATGGCTGATGCCTTGATCAAAAAATATCCGTACTACACCAAGATCAAGATTCCTGCCAAGACTTACAATAATGTAGACACTGACGTAGAAGCTGTTGCGGTCAAGTGCATGCTCGTTGTTACAGATAAGATGAGCGATGAACTGGGCTACGATATTGTGAAAGCTCTTTATTCCAATCTTGACCGGATGAAAGCAGCTCACAACGTTGCAAAACTCATCACCAAGGAAACGGCCAAGGAAGGCATGTCCATTCCTCTGAACAAAGGTGCTGAAAAGTTCTTTAATGAAAAATAAGTAAAAAGCGGCGATCTCATATGGCAAATTGCACAGACCGGACACCACCCTCCAGTGGGGTTCGGTCTTTTTTTAAAAAACCCCTGTTTTTCATTATTTTGATTCTCCTTCTTGCAGGAGTCTCCTTCTCATGGTATGCAACAAGGCTCATCCTCGTCCTGAAACCTTCTGACGGTGCAGCGCCTGTAGTCTTTTCCGTCAACGAAGGAGACGAATGGGTTTACCATTATAAGCATTCGGTCCAACAGACCCCCTGCTATGAATACTTCCGGATCAATGGGCCCCATAACATGACCATGACCCACACCATCTATGAATCTTATGGAGTTGGCCTTCCCTATAGTCTCACGGACGGCGCCTTCAAACCATTAAAAAAAGAGGGTAAATTTGAGATGATCATGAACCGGCCCTATGAAAAGATTGCCTTTCGGGCGGCCAGCGAGGCCCGCCCCAGCGTCACCTATGGAAACAGGACCATTGATCTTGTGAATCAATTTGGTCAAGGCACACGCGTTGATGTGCTCAGCATGAAACGATATACTTTCTGGTTCATGGAATCATGAACTGGAGAAAGGAAGTGGCTCTCACTATGACAGAAGAAAAGAAACAGACAGCGCCCCAAGAAATGTCTGCGGAAGAAGTCATGAAAAAATATGATAAGGAATCAGACAAGAGAAACCCCGTAGGTGCCTGGCACTATATCATTTCCGGCATTTGCATCCTCTTTGCCTGTTTCCAGCTGTATACTGCAATCTTTGGGGTGCTTGACGCCCATCTGCAGCGCACCATCCATTTGATGTTTGGCTTGACGCTGATTTTTCTCCTTTACCCAGGACGCAAATCCTGGTCCCGTTCTTCCATGAATCCCATTGATGTCATTTGTGCCCTTCTAGGGATTGGCACCACAGGCTATCTGCTCCTGAACTACCAGGAACTGGTCCTGCGTGCGGGTCTCAATACCCAGACAGATATCATCGTGGGCATCATTGGTGTCCTCATGGTCTTTGAAGCAACACGCCGCACAGTCGGCTGGCCGATGCTGACCGTTGCGCTCATCTTTGTAGCCTATGCCTTCCTCGGCCCTTATATGCCGGGGATTCTCGCCCACCGCGGCGTTGGCTTTGACGAACTTGTCAGTCACCTCTTCTTTACGACAGAAGGCATCTTCGGTGTACCCATGGGGGTATCGTCCACTTTTATCTACCTCTTCATCCTCTTTGGTGCTTATCTTGATGCCACGGGCCTTGGCAAGTTCTTCATCGATATGGCCAATGCCCTTGCAGGCTGGGCCATTGGCGGCCCGGCTAAAGTTGCCGTTCTGTCAAGCGGTCTGATGGGGACAGTTTCCGGTTCGTCTGTAGCAAACGTTGCTGGTACCGGATCTTTTACGATTCCCATGATGAAAAAACTGGGCTATCGTCCTTCCTTTGCCGGAGCAGTTGAAGCGGCGGCCTCCACAGGCGGTCAGCTTATGCCGCCGGTCATGGGTGCTGCGGCCTTCTTGATGGCAGAATTTGTTGGTGTCCCTTACATCGAAGTTGTTAAAGCGGCCGTCATTCCGGCCCTTCTCTACTACACAGGGATTTGGCTGAGCGTCCATTATGAAGCCAAGAAATACGGCCTTAAAGGAACGCCTCGCGACCAGCTTCCAAAATTTGGCCCCTTACTCCGGGAAAAAGGTCATCTGGCGGTTCCCCTGATTGTCATCGTTTACCTGCTTGTATCAGGCTATACTCCGATGCGTGCTGCCCTTTATGCCATTGGCCTGACGATTGTCTGTGCCTGCATGAGAAAGAATACGCGCATTACCTTTGCACAGTTTATAAATGGCCTGGTTGAAGGGTCCCAATCCGTACTGGGTGTCCTCATTGCCTGCGCTTCGGCAGGCATCATCATCGGCGTCGTCACAAAGACCGGCGTCGGCCTAAAACTTGCTACGGCTCTGCTTGACCTTGCTCAAGGCAAGATGATTCCGGCCATGTTCTTTACGATGATTACCTCCCTGATCCTCGGCATGGGCGTTCCGACGACGGCAAACTACGTCATCACCTCGACAATTGCAGCCCCAGCCCTCGTTCAGATGAAGGTTCCGGTTCTTGCGGCCCATATGTTTGCCTTCTACTTTGGGATCGTCGCAGACGTTACGCCGCCAGTTGCCTTAGCTGCTTATGCCGGATCCGGGATTGCTGGCTCCAACCCCATGAAAACAGGCGTTACGGCAGCAAAACTGGCCATTGCCGCCTTCGTCGTGCCCTACATTTTCGTATTGGCACCGCAGCTCCTCATGATCAATGCCACGGTACCCATGATCCTGATGGCCATGGTCACAGCTATTATCGGCATGTGGGGCCTGTCACTGGCCATGATTGGATTCTGCCAGCATCCCCTGACCGCACTGCAGCGTATCGCCTTCTTTATTGGCGGCCTGTGCCTCATCATTCCTGGCAGTATGACCGATATCGCCGGCATCGGCATCCTCGTCCTCTGCTATCTCTGGCAGAAAAAGAATCCGGGTGGCCCGCTGCCAAATGTAGGAGACTGATTTGCGTACTGTCGAAAAGGAATGCTATGGATCATAGTTTTCCTCGTTCGCTTCTCTTCTTACGGGAAACACCCCTTACCCATTGCCGCGGGTAAGGGGTGTTTTCTCTTTGGAAAGGTTGGAGGAGTCGGCGCACAAATCGCGCCGATACTCCAAAAAAGCGTGCCACCATTGCTCAATTTCTCATTTTTATGATGCAATGGTAGCATGACGATTCGTAGTTTGTTTCGTTTCTGATTGGGGGATACCTTACGCCTGGGCGCTTTCCCTCCTAACCTCGTGTCGTCACCTCCAGCGCCCAGCTTATCAGGCAAGAAGCTTTTATCAGCCTATGGACCTAGACGCAGCCATCTGCGTTGTCACCCACGACCTCAATCGCCTCGACATACACAAACCGTATGCCGTCGTCGATGAGGCCGGGTGCTCCTAGCATCTGACTACGTCTAGGCCATATTTGAAAAAAGCAAATGGGACAAAAAAATTGTGAGGGAAAAGACCGTAAGGCCGGCGCCAAACTGTCTCCCTTCGGTCGTGGGCGCCGAATTAATTTCGCCCTCAAACAGGTTTCTCGGACTTCCGCTATCGCTCCAAAAGCGTCCTTCGAAACTTCGGGCGAATGGGCCTCACTACCGTTCGTAAGGAAACGTCGCTGCGCTCCTCATCCACCACCGAAAGGGCATGCTATCATGCGATTTACAATCCTACTAAGAAAAAATGGTTGCAACACCTTCTTACACGAAAACGGTTCCTTTACTTCTGCAGCCGCAATGGATTTATACTTGTGCGGCTGTAAGGGTTAATCCGACTCGCGCTCCGCCTTTGTCGCGCTCCCTGGATAAGCGCCCTGTCACGATCTCTCGCTTTGCTCTTTCCAAGGCGCAAAGGGAGCTCGCGAATCGATCGGCGATGCGCTTACCACCCTGGTGGGGCGGATCGATTTTGGAGAAATCGAGTTCTAAGGGAAAAGACCGGAAGGCAAAAGACCAGAAGCCAAAAGATTGGAAGGCTAAAGCCCTATGGAAATAGACCACCGGACGGTGTCACAGAAGCCGATAGAAGCGCATTTCTGCACCAGACATACCATCATCATAGAGAAACAGCAAAAGGGAATCCCCATCCAAACAAGGTTTGGATGGGGATTCCCTTTTTTTCTAAAAAAAGACCGCCGCAAATGCGACGGTCTTTTGAAGACTCAATTATTCAGCGTCCAGCTTTTCATAGCCAGCGCGGCGTTCTTGAGCATCTTTCTTCGTCTTAGCGAAGAGTTCTTCAGCCTGATCCGGGAAGGCTTTAGCCAGGGATGCATAACGAACTTCGCCCTTCAGGAAGTTTTCGAATTCATCGAAGTTCGGAGCCTTGCTGTCGAGGAAGAAGGACTTCTGTCCCTGTTCCTTCAGTTCAGGATTATAACGGTAGTTGCACCAGTAACCGCAATCAACGGCTGCCTTTGCTTCGAGCTGGGAGTGACCCATGCCACGTTTGATACCGTGGTTGATGCACGGAGCGTAAGCAATGATGAGGGAAGGACCATGGTAAGCTTCAGCTTCCTTGATTGCCTTCAGGGCCTGGTTCTTATCAGCACCCATGTTGATTTGAGCAACATAGACATAACCGTAGCTCATAGCCATCATGCCGAGATCCTTTTTCTTGGTTCTCTTACCGCTGGCAGCGAACTTAGCAACAGCAGCTTCCGGCGTGGACTTGGAGGACTGGCCGCCCGTGTTGGAGTAAACTTCGGTATCGAAGACAAGAACGTTGACATCATCGCCGGAAGCGAGGACGTGATCCAATCCGCCGTAACCGATATCGTAAGCCCAGCCGTCACCACCAAAGATCCACTGGGAACGTTTAACGAAGAACTGTTTGTCGTTGTAGATGGCTTCGAGTTTGTCGTTACCGCTCTTTTCAGCTTGGAGCAGAGCTTCGAGCTTTTCAGCGCGTTCACGGCTGCCTTCACCAACTTCAGCGTTAGCAATCCAGTCTTCCATAGCAGCTTTCAAGTCAGCGCTGACGGAATCCTTAACGGCTTCCATTTCCTGAGCCAGGCGTTCACGAACGGCTTTGACACCGAGATACATACCCAGACCATATTCAGCGTTGTCTTCGAATAGGGAGTTAGCCCAGGCAGGACCATGACCCTTATGGTTCTTGGTGTACGGCATGGAAGGAGCGGAAGCACCCCAAATGGAGGAGCAGCCCGTAGCGTTAGCAATCATCATGCGGTCACCATAGAGCTGGGTTACCAGTTTAGCATACGGAGTTTCGCCGCAGCCTGCGCAGGCACCGGAGAACTCAAGCAGCGGCTGTTCGAACTGGCTGCCCTTAACGGTGTATTTATTCATCGGGTTGGTCTTTGCAGAGACCTTCTTGATGCCATATTCCCAAGCATCTTTCAGATGTTCCTGGGTAGCAAACGGCATCATGACAAGGGCTTTTTCCTTAGCCGGGCAAGCGTCTACGCAGTTGCCGCAGCCTTGGCAGTCCATGGGGGAAACCATCATGCGGAAGTGCAGGTCCTTAGCGCCAACAGCCGGTTTAGTCGTAAATTCTGCAGGAGCAGCCTTTACTTCTTCGTCGTTCAGGAGAACAGGACGGATAGCAGCGTGCGGGCAGACATAGGAGCACTGGTTGCACTGAATGCAGTTTTCAATCTTCCATTCAGGAACATTGATTGCAATGCCGCGTTTTTCATAAGCAGCCGTACCAGCAGGGAACGTACCATCAACCTGGCCCATGAGTTTGCTGACAGGCAGGTCATGGCCTTCCTGTTTGTTCATGGGAACCATGACATCGTCAACCCAAGCGTTGCCCGTCTTCGGATAGAGTTCCGTATCAGCCGCATTTGCCCAAGCAGCAGGAACTTCAACCTTATGGATGGCATTGACGCCCTGGTCAACAGCAGCGTTGTTCATGTCAACAACCTTCTGGCCTTTCTTGCCATAGCTGGTGACGATGGATTCCTTCAGGTACTTCACAGCATCTTCAACAGGGATGATACCGGTCAGTTTGAAGAAAGCAGCCTGCATGATCATGTTGATACGACCGCCAAGGCCGATGCTTTCAGCAATCTTAACAGCATCAATGGTGTAGAAGTTGATCTTATGTTCAACAAGATAACGTTTCAGCTGTCCTGGAAGTTCCTTATCCAGTTCTGCATCGGTCCAAGGGCTGTTCAGGAGGAACGTGCCGCCATCTTTCAGGCCAGCCATGACATTGTAGCGATGAACATAAGAAGAGTTATGAACAGCTACATAGTCAGCCGTGTTGATAAGGAACGGCATATGGATCGGAGTATGACCGAAACGCAGGTGGGACACGGTAATACCGCCGGACTTCTTGGAGTCATAAGCGAAGTAGCCCTGTGCGTACATATCGGTCTTATCGCCGATGATTTTGATAGCGCTCTTGTTGGCGCCAACCGTACCATCGCTGCCGAGGCCCCAGAACATGCAGCTCGTGGTGCCTTTCGGGGTGATGTCGAATACTTTTTCCTTCGTGAGGGAGGTGTTCGTTACATCATCAACGATACCAACGGTGAAGTGGTTTTTCGGTTCAGCCTTCTTGAGGTTGTCGAAGACAGCCAGGGCATCGCCAGGATAGAATTCCTTGCTGCCGAGGCCGTAACGGCCGCCAACAATCAGGGGTTTGTCAGCCATGTTGTAGTATACATCACGGACATCGAGGTACAGCGGTTCGCCGTTTGCGCCAGCTTCCTTCGTACGGTCAAGAACAGCAATTCTCTTGACAGTCTTCGGCATAGCAGCCAGGAAGTGTTTAGCAGAGAACGGACGATAGAGGTGAACGTTCAGGACACCGACTTTTTCGCCTTGTTCGCAAAGGATCTTGGCAACTTCTTCAGCAGTCTGAGCACCGCTGCCCATCATAACAACGACATTTTCTGCATCAGCAGCGCCGGTGTAGTTGAAGAGTTTATAATCACGGCCAGTCAGCTTGCTGATTTTTTCCATGTATTCTTCAACGATTTCAGGCAGGGCATCATAGTATTTGTTGACAGCTTCGCGAGTCTGGAAGTAGATATCCGGGTTCTGAGCCGTACCGCGGGTAACAGGGTTATCCGGATTCAGGGCATGTTTGCGGAATTTATCCAGTGCTTCGTAGTCAATCAGTTTAGCAAGGTCATCATAGTCCAAAAGTTCAATCTTCTGGATTTCGTGGGAAGTACGGAACCCATCGAAGAAGTTCAGGAAAGGAACATGACCTTTAATAGCAGCCAGATGGGCAACAGCGGTCAGGTCCATGACTTCCTGTACGCCGGATTCAGCAAGAAGTGCAAAACCGGTCTGGCGGCAAGCCATAACGTCAGCATGGTCGCCGAAGATGTTCAGGGAGCTGGTAGCCAGTGCACGAGCAGCGACGTTGAAAACTGCAGGAAGCAGTTCACCAGCGATCTTATACATGTTCGGAATCATCAGGAGCAGACCCTGGGATGCGGTATAGGTGGTGGTCAGTGCACCAGCGGCAAGGGAGCCGTGTACAGCACCGGAAGCACCAGCTTCGGACTGCATTTCCATGATCTTGACAGGACGACCAAAGATGTTCTTCTTTCCATGGGAAGCCCATTCATCGCTGACTTCAGCCATCGGAGAAGACGGAGTGATCGGGTAGATTGCGGCAACATCACTGAACGCATAGGAAGTATACGCAGCGGCGGTGTTACCATCCATGGTCTTAAATTTTTTTGCCATTGTTCAAAGCCCCTCTTTCTTAGAAAAGTGACTGATCTGGGATGAACGATATCATTCCATTCAGTCTCTCTAATCTCCTGTATTATATAACAAATTTAATATAATCACAAATAAATTTTTCTCCAATTTCCCTACAATTTACTTGATAATGGGAAATGTATAATTATCTGAAAAATAAGACGTATCATTGGATGGGATAATGCTACAGCCCGTTATCAGAAGCATTGAATCAAGTCCGTATTTTTTCTCTCATTTATTTGTTTTCGCCGTCTTGAGCCATAAGAAAACCCCTTTTCGTTTCCGTTGTATCCATGAAACAAAAGGGATGGGCCGTTTGCATTTTGCAAAAGCATCTGTTACAATGACTGCAGATGGACGCTTCTTGCGTCCACGGTAACACTGGGGGTGCGCATTCGCTGAGAGGCCCTTTGGCCGACCCTTTGTACCTGATGCGGTTAATACCGACGTAGGAAAGTGTGCCGGCCGGGCTGGAGATGAAAAAAGACCAACCAAGGGACCGCTTTTCTATAGAAAAAGCGGTCTCTTTCTTATTATCTTCAAGGAGGAAATTTTCATGAAAACTCAAAGACAGTCAGCCCTTGCCGGTATCATTACGGACGAAATGAAGGAAGTCGCACGCCAAGAAGGGCTATCAGCTGAAACAATCCGAGAGCGTGTGGCCAAGGGAACCATTGCCATCTGTGCCAATATCAACCATAAAAACCTCAAGGTCCGCGGTGTTGGGGAAGGGCTTTCGACAAAGGTCAACGCCAATATTGGGACTTCAACGGCCTACCCCGATCCCGCGCCCGAGCTGAAAAAACTGGATGCGGCCATTGCAGCTGGTGCCGATGCGGTCATGGACCTTTCAACGGGCAACAACATCGACGCCTCCCGCCGTGCCATTATCGAGCATTCGACGGTCATGGTCGGCACCGTTCCCATTTATCAAGCCACGGTTACGGCAATCCGAAACCATGGCAAAGTGACGGATATGACGAAAGAAGACATCTTTGAAGTCATCGAGCAGCAGGCCCATGACGGGGCTGACTTCATGACCATGCACTGCGGTCTCACACGCCGTGCCGTGGATATCCTCATTGCCGAAGGACGCGAAATGGATATTGTAAGCCGCGGCGGCTCCTTCATTGCCGGGTGGATGCTCGCCAACAACAAGGAAAATCCTTTTTACGAGCATTTTGATGAAATCCTTGATATCTGTGCCCGCTACGATGTAACCATCAGCTTAGGCGACGGGCTGCGTCCAGGCTGTCTTGCCGATGCAACGGATCGGGCCCAGATCACAGAACTCATCACCCTTGGGGAGCTGACGGATCGTGCCTGGGAAAAAGGCGTCCAGGTCATGGTAGAAGGTCCGGGGCACGTTCCTTACAATCAGATTGCCGCCAACATGCAGCTGCAGAAACAGCTCTGCCACGGGGCGCCTTTCTATGTGCTGGGGCCCCTTGTGACTGATATTGCACCGGGCTACGACCACATTACTTCTGCAATTGGCGGGACCCTCGCAGCTGTCAGCGGAGCCGATTTTCTCTGCTACGTAACTCCGGCTGAACATTTGGGACTGCCTGATCTCAATGACGTTCGTGAAGGGGTTGTCGCCGCCCGCATAGCCGGTCATGCGGCCGATGTTGCCAAGGGCCTCCCCCAGGCAGTGGCCCAAGATCTTGCCATGGCAAAAGCCCGCAAAAAACTAGACTGGGAAGCTCAAATGGAACTTGCCATCGATCCTCAAAAAGCCCGTGCCATCCGCAATGCCAAGAACAAGAGTACGGATGAATACTGCTCCATGTGCGGAGATTACTGTGCTGTCAAGATCATTGGCGAATACCTTGACGATAAGAAAAAGAAAAAACACTGAAGTCCATTGGGAAAAGGCCAATAAGCACCCTACTTCCTTTCCCCAAGACATCAAAAAGGGCTTGCTGAACACTTCCTGTTCGGCAAGCCTTTTTTCATAGGAAAAGTCAGATCTGGCCAATAGCCTTTAAGATGATTTGGGCAATGATGGCAGAACCCAAATAGGTGCCGGCAAATATGACGCAGCTCAAGATAACGATGCGCCACCCTGTCGACTTAAAGGCATCCATATCCTTACCGATGGAAACACCGGCATAGGCAAGGATGAGCGTACAAAGAGAAACAAACCCGACTTTCTTCATATAAAAGTTGATGACATCACTTCCAGGAAACCCCGGATACGTCAATATACAGCCTAACGTCACAACATAGGCAACAGCAGGAATCTTTCCCGGCATATATTTGCCAAGAAGAATCCCCGCCATGGAAATCCCTACAAGGATCAACAGCCCGGGCAGGCCTTCAATCACACCGCCAGCGCCGGAAAGGGCATTGGAAATCGCTCCTTCGATACTCATGAGAAGCAGGATAGCAAAAGTTTCTGCTAAATTATATCCAATCATTATTCTTCCTCCTTCGTGAGTACGTGACCATATTTTACGATACAGCACTTTTTATAGAGGTATTCCGTAAGCGGCAGGGCGAGCCAAATCGACATATAAAGCCCATCGAGGCCAGAGAGCATATTGCTGGCAGCACCAAAAGCAGCCAGCTGGTCTGCCATCTGGGGATACATGACGGCAAGCGCACCGACAGCGGACGACATCATACTTGCACTGCCAACGCCAGATGCCATGGCAAGCGCGTAAGGATGAAAGATTCCAAGGGCAGCGCAGAAACTGGCCATGAGACCAAAGAAAATCGTTCCGAAAACAGTGCCGCTGATATAAACACCCATAACACCGCGACCTTCTGGGGTATCAAGGCCATAGCGCTCACCGACAAGAGCAATATTCGGTTCACGGGCTATGGAATGGGCCGCACCGATGGTTTCCCGCTTGAGTCCAAAGAACACGGCAAGCGGTACCCCGACAAGGACGGTGCCCAAGTTTCCAAATTCCTGTAAAATCAAGGCCGGACTGGCGCTGATGATTTTGGGCAAGGTTGGTCCCACAAGGGTCCCATAGCGGGCCATGAGGAGCATGAGCGTCAGCCCTATCAAGGAACTTGCATCTTCCATTTCCTTTTGCTTCATAATATTAAGGAAGCGCGGCGTCGTAAAGATTCCGATGATGAGGGCATAAAGCATGGGCAGCAGCACAATCTTTCCTGGGCCGACACTGAAGGATTTAACGCCAATCAGTTCCGCAATCACGATCATGAGCATGACACAGACATGCAGTTTGATGTTCTTCATGGTTCCTCCTCGCTGAAATAGCTGTCCAGTTTCTTGATGTAGGCATCCTTGGTGAGGATGGGTTCATAGTGATCCAAAAGAGCTTTGGCCTTTTGGGCATTGTCCGCCAGAAGATCAATGACCATACCGGCAAAAGCCTTGCCAGGCAGAAGCGCTGCCGCGTTAAAGTCGACAACCTTGAAATCGGCGCCGTGAAGGAGCCCGTCTGTTCCCCCAATAAAAGGATGGATAGCGGGCATAAGATGAGAAACGTCTCCCATATCTGTGGAAGCACTGAAATGGCCGGCATTGATGATCTTGACACTGGGGAACGCTTCCTTGGCATTTTCCACCAGAAGTTCATTAAGTGTGGCGTTGCAGACAAGGGGCAGATGACCAGGCATCGTGTCGATGTGGACTTCGGCACCAATAGCCATACCGCCAGCCCGCAGGGCGGCATCGACCTTTTTATGGGTCTTTTCGATAGCCTCCATCGTTTTGGCCCGCACATAGGTTTCAATCCGTACATCATCGGGAACATTATTTACAAGGTCCCCGCCTTTGGTAATGATTGGATGAACGCGAATGGCGTCTTCATCGCGGAATGTCTCCCTGAGGGAATTGATGCCCATAATGCCAAGCATGGCTGCGTTAAGTGCGTTGATGCCCTGATCAGGCGCGTCAGCAGCATGAGCAGAGCGTCCTACATATTGGATGGTCTTACCAACAAATCCGTTGCTGCTCGTACCAACTGCAACCGTCGGTTCCGGCGTTTTCTTGCTGGAATGCATCTGCATGGCCATATCGATATCATCAAATTCGCCTTCGTAGATAAGCTGGCCCTTACCATGAAGATAGTGGAGCTTACCTTCCCTGCGCAGTTTCTTTCGGTAAGCAAGCTGGACATATTCTTCGGCAGGAACGGCAAAGAAAACGACATTGCCGCAAAGCTCATCAAGCGCATGAGTACGGGCAAGCCCATAAGCGGCGGCGAGCATTGCGGACTGCTGCATATGGTGTCCGCAGGCATGGGCCGCGCCCGTGTCGGGATCAGCCAACGGATGATCCGGGGAACTGATAGCGTCCAGCTCTCCTAAGATGGCAATGGTAGGTCCTGGATTCCCGCCTTTGAGAAGGCCTTTTACACCCGTAATAGCAAGATGGTTCCGGTAGGGAATCCCCAGTTTATCAAATTGAGCCTCTACCTTTTTTGCCGTCTTGAATTCCTTGAAACCAAACTCAGGTTCCTTGGCCACGCTTTTGGCATAGTCAAAGAGCTCATCGTAAGCGGCATCAATCGCAGCAAAAACCTTTTCTTTCAGTGCAAGCTTATCCGTAGCAATCACTCCTCTGTCCTCTATTTTTTTACTTCTCGTTATGTTCCTAGTATACGACCATATACAAGCTTTATCAAATAAAGCTTGTATTTTTAATTAACTTCTTTATTTTGTTTCATATTTTTAATAGAGTACAAAAGTTTTCGCTCACTTTAACAGAAAAAGCACCCTTTTTGCAGAAAACTGCAAAAAGGGTGCTTTTTAACGTCGTCATCAGCCAATAAGAAGCACGGACAGATCGTTGACATTGGTCCCTGTTGGGCCTGTAACAAGAAGGCCATCCGATTTTTCAAGGGCATGGTAGGCATCATTGCGTTCAAGAACGTCGGGAATGGAAAGACCGGCTTCCAAAAGACGGGCTGCCGTCGAACCGTCAGCGTAGCCACCAGCAGCATCGGTCGGTCCATCCGTCCCGTCACTTCCAAAAGAGAAGACCGCCACGTTGGAAAGACCGGCAATCCCGCGAGCAGCAGAAAGCGCAATTTCTTGATTGCGCCCGCCCTTTCCCCGGCCACGAAGATGAACCACCGTTTCCCCGCCAGCCAGAAAAGCCATCTTTTTCCCGCAGCCAGCATATTCACGGCCCATAGCAGCAAGAAAGCTCCCGGCTTCCCGTGCTTCACAATCGAGACTGGACGTTAGGATATGGGTTCGGTAGCCCAGGGCTTCAGCCGCCCTTTTGCCGGCTTTCGCCAGCTCCGTCACACTGCCGGTGACAACCGTTTCAACATGATCAAGGCGCTTAGGGGTTTCCACGGTAAGACAGGCTTCTGCCTCCGGGGAAAGAATGACTTTGTAGCGCTCGATGACCCTTTGGGCATCCTCCCGCGTCGACGTATCAGGATAGGCCGGTCCAGAAGCAATCATATCCAAAGGATCGCCAATAATATCAGAAAGCACAATGGCATACACGTTAGCCGGTGCACAGATCTGAGCAAATTTTCCGCCTTTAACGGCGCTGAAACGCTTGCGGACCGTATTCATGGAAACGATGTCGGCGCCGCTCGATAAAAGATCGGAATTGATTTTCTGCAGTTCCGAAAGCGGAATAAGAGGCTTTTCAAAAAGGGCAGAGCCACCACCGCTGATAAGAAAAAGAACGGTATCATCCTTGCCAAGATCCTTGACCATATCAATGGCACGGGCTGTCGCGGCAACGGAATTGGCATCGAGGACAGGGTGCCCTGCTTCGTAGATTTCAAGGGGCGGCAACGCCCCTTTGGCGTGCTGGTATTTGGTAATGACAATGCCGCCGGAAATGCGGTCCCCCAAAAGGGCAACCGTCGTCTTTGCCATCTGCCAGGCAGCTTTCCCAATGGAAACGACGACAATCCGGCCGCTGCCAAATTTTTTGTTCTTCAAGGCTTTTTCAACGGCCGCATCGGGCAGGGATGCAGCCAGTGCTTTATCCATAATGATCTGGGCATCTTCACGTAACGTCATAGGTCCATCTCCTCATAAATTCAGGTTTCTCCCATTATAGCATGGGAGAAAAAAAGCCAAAAGAAAAAGGCACTCTTTTGGCTGAAAAATTGTTTATTTTTTTTCACGGGGAAGCGTCTCCACGTAAATGCTCCGGCTCGGAAAAGCACAGGATACCCCGTCTTTTGCAAGAACATCCAGGACAAGAAGATTCACTTTTTCACGCACCTTGAGATAAGCGGCATAGTTTGTTTCATACGTATGGCAAATGATAAGGATATTGAGGCTGCTGTCGGCAAGGTCCGTAAAGGCAACGGAAATATCCTGATTGATGATCTGGGGATGGTTTTTCAGGGCTTCCGTCAGGTCCTCAATGAGGGTCTTCATCTGCTCGCTTGTCGTATCGTAGGTCACGCCGACTGTCATTTCAATGCGGCGGCGCTCCCGTACGGAATAATTGACAATGGGCGTTGAAATGATCAGGGAATTAGGAATGTTGACAAGCCCTTGGGCCAAAGTGCGAACATTCGTGCTGCGAAAGGAAATCGATTCAACAGCCCCTTCAATCTCATTGCAGACAATCCAGTCACCAATGCGGAACGGATGATCAAGCATAATGATACAGCAGGCAATGATATTGGAAAGAGAGTCTTTGGCCGCTAGGGAAACGGCAAGGCCGCCAATGGAAAGGCCGGCGACAAAGCCGCTGATATCAAAGCCCCAGAAGCTCACAACGGCAGCTATGCAGAAACAGATGACAAGGATACGCAGGCACATGGAAATAAAGTTTCCCAAGGTTGCGTCAAGACTCCATTTGCCTTTTTTCGTCAAAAAAGAAAAAACATAATTCGTAGAGCTGAAAAAATTGTACCAGACCCAATGGAATGCAATAATGACACAGCTCGCCATGACATGCTGTACAAAGGTTTGGATCCGGGGCACATCAAGGGGGGCTGCCTGGACCATAAGATAAATACCACCGGAAATGATGGCAAGGCGTCCCGGTTTATAAAGAGCTGTCGCGATATTCTGGTCTGCATCATCAGGCAGTTTATTGAGGATAAAACGAATGACCCGCGTGGATAGGATGCGAAACAGCATATAGATCATGACCGTTACAGCACCAATGACAAAAACGGGGAGCCATTCTTTGATAAAAGTTGGTTCCATGTAGGTCCTCCTTAGGTAGGATGCGATAAGAAGCGCTGAATCTTCTCCTATAGGATAACAAAAAGGTCCTTATCCTTCAACCACGCCCTGTTCCCTTAAGGCAGCAAGAACGGCCTCCACCGTTTCTTTGATGCCGCCCCGAACGGAAATATGGAGATCTGCCGCGGCAAGATACAGGGCATAGCGTTCATCATAAAGCTCTTTGAGGCGATTTTTTGATGCAGAAAGAAGCGGCCGTCCCATCTGGTCCACGGACGATGCGATGGCCTCAAGGGAACGGTCCAGAAAAATGAGGAAGCCCCCATGTTTAAGAAGAGCCACATTCTCGGCCTTTTTGATAACGCCACCGCCGCAGGAAAGAACAATCCCCTCTTTTTGACAAAGTTCCCGCAAGGTCTCTGTTTCCTCCTGGCGAAAGGCTGCCTCGCTTTCCCGAAATAGTTCCTTGATGTCCCGATGGATCCTTTCCCTTAGCCGAACATCACTGTCAAAGAAGGGCCATGCCAGGGTGCGTGCCACTTCTTTTCCAATGGTTGTCTTGCCCGCCCCAGGCATGCCAATGAAGATTATATTTTTCACAAAGGGTTCCTCCTTGATTCATGCACAATTTTCATCATTGGGAAAGAGCCTGTTCCACCTGATACAGTTCATTCTGTCCATCAGGACAAAGGCCCCCCTTTCCCGGCTTTGATTTGACAAATCACGCATCTCACCATAGAATACACTTATTCTTATTTTTTGACAACATAGAAGCATAGAAGCAAAGTAGGAGGGCAAGATATGTCAAGAATAGTAAAGGTACGCAATGTAAAAATCGGTGACGGCATTCCCAAGATCTGCATCCCCATTACGGATACAGATTTTGATGGCGTCAAGAAATCAGTCCGTCTCATTGAAAATTCTCCCCACGATATGGTTGAGTGGCGCGCTGATTTCTATAAAGATCTTGCCGATCCGGAACTCCGTATCAAACCCATGATGTATCTGAGAAATTCCTTACCTGACGACCCAATCCTATTTACCATCCGGACGAGTGTCGAAATGGGCGTTCTTGAAATCGATACTGCAGACTACGTGACCCTGAATCTTGCCGTCATTGACAGCGGACTCATCGACCTTGTGGACGTGGAACTATCCCGCGGGGATAAGGCCGTGCGCACCGTCGTCGAAGCCGCCCATAAGGCTGGCGTCAAGGTGATTGTCAGCCGTCACAATAACATCAATACACCGGACCGCGATGTCATTGTAGGAAACCTTTGCCAGATGCAGGATCTTGGGGCAGACATCGTGAAATTTGCCGTCACGCCCCGCTCGGAACGGGATGTATTACGCCTTCTTGATGCAACGCTCGCCATGAAAGAAGATCATAACACGACGCCAGTCATTACCATGAGTATGGGGAAATTAGGCGTCATCAGCCGCATCTGCGGCGAAGTATTTGGGTCGGCCGTAACCTTTGGCACGGCTGGGAAAGCCTCTGCCCCAGGCCAGCTTCCAGCTAACCAGCTTTCCATTTACCTCAAGAGCCTCAACTGACAAAAACCAAAAAAGACTGTGAAGAAGCGGAACATCCCGCGTCTGCACAGTCTTTTTTCATTTCTGCAGATGGTCGATGGCCTTTTCAAGCCCTTTTAATGTAAGGGGAAACATGGGCACTTCCTTTGCAATAATGCCCACGGTCCGCATGCTGTAGTCATAATGCCAGAGCTTTTCATGGAGAGGATTGAGCCAGACCATATGAGGAAAGTGCCGCCTTACCATCTGGATCCATTCAAGGCCGGGCTTTTCGTTGCCATGCCAGTCATCGATGTTCCCATCCACGGCAAGAAGCTCATAGGGTCCCATATGGGCATCCCCAATCACAATGACTTTATATTCGCTCTTGATGTTATGAAGGACCGCTTCCGTCGCAATCCGATTGGGCCAGGCGCAGCTGGGGTCACGAAAGAAATTCTCATACCAGCAGTTATGGAAATAGTAGGTCTTAAGATCCTTGAAATGATGGCCTTCGTGAAGTGCTTGAAAAAGACGTGCACAAAGGGTCACATAAGCATCCATGGAGCCTCCGCTGTCCATGAGAAGCAGCAGTTTGGTCTGGTTCTTGCGGGGCTTTTTCATGATAATTTCCAGTTGACCGCCCTTTTTCGTCGTTGCGGCAACGGTCTCCTCCACATCCAGTTCCGTAGCTGGAGTCTCTTCCCGATTGGAGAGGCGTCGCAGCCTGCGCAGGGCAACCTGGAACTGGCGGATCCCAAGCACATGATCATCACGGAAATCACGGAAATGACGCTCCTCGGCCACCTTTAAGGCATGCTCTCCGCCGCGCTGGCCCCTGATACGGATGCCTTTAGGGGCATAGCCCGAATGGCCAAAGGCCGTAATGCCGCCCGTGCCGATCCATTTACTGCCGCCATGGTGCTCCTCTTTTTGTTCCTTTATCCGCTGGCTCATGATTTCCCGAATCTCCTCAAGGCTCTTGTTTTCCCATAGGAGGCGGGCCGCCTCAAAATCGGGATCCGATAGGGTGAGGGCGTGGGAAAGCCACCGTTCCATCTCTTCCGATAGGTCCGCATGATCTGCCAGCCCCTTGAAATAAGCTGCAAAGGCTTGGTCGAAACGGTCGTAATCGGTTTCCCGTTTAACCAAGATGGCCCGTGCCATATGGTAGAACTCCATAAGGCTTTCCCTTTCAAGGCCCAAGCGAAGTCCATCCATGAGGGCCGTCCACTCGACAAGGCCCACAGGCAACCCATAGGCCCGAAGCAGATAGAGAAAATCCGTAAACATATCAGTACCCCACGCGTTTCAAGTCTTCCGTCTTTTTAAGAAGTACGCCGATAAAGGGGATTTCTTCAGATAGGGTCTCCGCATCAATGCCCCCAATGACAAGGGCCCTTACCCAGTCAAGAAGTTCCGAGGTACCGGGTTTCTTGGAAAGGCCGCTTAACTTGCGGAGGTCATAGAACGCCTTGATGGCCGCATTGACCAAGGTCTCCTCCAAGTTGGGGTCATGGGCATGAATGATCTGGCGCATCATGTCCGGATCGGGGAAGGCAATGTAGTGGAAGATGCAACGGCGCAGGAAAGCATCCGGCAGTTCCTTTTCCGCATTGGACGTAATGATGACAATGGGCCTCTTTTTGGTGCGGACCGTCTCCCCCGTTTCGGGAATGTAAAATTCCATGCGGTCCAGTTCCCACAAGAGGTCATTGGGAAATTCCAAGTCCGCCTTATCGATTTCATCAATGAGAAGGACGCTCTGCTGATCTTCGCTAAAAGCCTCGCCCAGCTTGCCCAGATGGATGTATTTTTTGATGTCATCCACTCCCTCGGCACCAAACTGGCTGTCATAAAGACGCTGCACCGTATCATAGACATAGAGTCCGTCCTGAGCCTTCGTTGTAGATTTGATGTTCCAAATGAAAAGCTTCATGCCCAAGCTGTCCGCAATGGACTGGGCCAGCATGGTCTTTCCCGTTCCCGGTTCTCCTTTGATGAGGAGCGGTTTTTGGAGCGCCGCTGCAATGTTGACACTGCGAACGAGCTCTGGCGAGGCAATATACGTTTCACTTCCTTGGAATTGTTTCATAAGGTCTCCTTTTCGGGGCCCCTCCTTACAGAGAAGGTCCTTTGTTTTTATATGGTTCCATGATACTTAACTTTTCCTTTTGAAGCAAGGTTTGATCCACAAAAATGCAGCAGAAGGGAGCAAGTCACCTTCTGCTGCATCAGATTGAGTAGGAGGGGAAAACGGAGACCATCTCAAGAATCATCAAAAAGAAGTTTTTTCTATCTTTTTGTTCCAAATCTCCACAATGAAAGCCGCTGTCTTTTTGAATGCGCTTCCCACAGGAATCTTGACATCGGCATAGCCTTCATAAAGAGGGCGCCGTTTTTGGTCAAGGTCCCGAACTTTTTCCGCGTCTTCTTCAAGAAGGGGCCGTGTCGAGGTATCAACGGAGGCAATGATAGCTTCTACATCACGGTCAAGGAAAAAGATGGTCCCTGCTTTTTTTAGAAGGGCCATGTTTTCCTTTCTCGTCACAACACCGCCGCCGCAAGAAATGACGCAGCGATTCTTTTGGCAAAGCTGACGAATCGCTTCTGTTTCCCTTGTCCGAAAATAAGCTTCCCCTTTTTCAAACATGTGGGGAATGGTTTCACCAGCAAGACGTTCCGTGACGATATCCGCATCGTAAAAGGGCAGGGCCAGTGCTTTTGCCACCATGGCTCCAATGGTACTTTTTCCGCAGCCTGGAAGCCCAATAAAAATGAGGTTATCCATGGAGTTCCTCCTCTAAGCGTGCGGCGATACACTCCACAATGGAACGGTCTACTTTTTGGTCCAGCCAAATTTCTTCTGAGGCGATGGCCTGGGCAACAAGCATATAAAGGCCGTTACAGCATGGCACACCCGCTCTTTTGGCAAGGTGCATGAACTTCGTCTCTGTCGGATTATAAACAATATCGACTGCGGCTTCTCGCGTCTTTGCAAAGACCTCAGGACGGACGGGAGAAAATCCCGTATGGGGGCTCATTCCCGCAGGCGTCGTATTGATGATGGTATCATGAAAAGGAAGGTCCCGCTGGTGATCATAGTCCATCATGGTAACCTCCGGTGCCCGCGCAAGGAAATCAATCAATTCCCGCTTACCTTTTTCCATATTGCGCGCCATGATGATGATTTCCTTCGGTGCCTGATCAAGGACATACTGCAGAACGGCACGAGCCGCGCCCCCCGTTCCAAGGATAATGATTCTTTTTCCCGAAAGATGGATGCCTTCATGGTCAAGAAGTCTGCCAAACCCTAGATAATCCGTATTATGGGCTTCCTTCCGTCCCTTGGTAAAAACAAGGGTATTGGCAGCCCCAATCTTTTGGGCGGCCTGGCTCATGGCAGGCATATGATGAAGAGCCTTCACTTTATAGGGAATGGTAACATTGAGTCCGTCGAACTGCTGAGCAGCCGAGGCAAAAAAATGGTCAATTTTATCTTGAGGAACCTCTATGAGTTCATAGCTTCCTGTTATCCCCATTTCTTTAAAAAAGGCTTCGTGGATCTTAGAGGACCAACTATGACCTAAGACCTTTCCTACAAGTCCTACTTTCATAACAATCTCCTATCTTCTTTCCTACAGATGGGACATGGTTCCATCGGCTTCGTAATTTCCTAAGAGGGTATAATGGGCTCGTTCCCCCTGAATGCCTCGAAGGGCCCGCTGAACCGCTTCATCCGTTTCATGACCGGAAATATCCATGTGGAAAAAATACTCCCATGGCCGTCCCGGAATGGGACGGGACTCGATATTCGTCATATTGATGGATTCCTCATCAAAATGGGAAAGAACGCGGTACAGGGAACCGGGCTCATGGGGCAGGGTCACGACAAGAGTCATCTTGTCTGCCTTAGGGCTGATTTCCTTTTTCTTTCCAATAATGACAAAGCGGGTGTAGTTGCTTTGATTTGTCTGGATTCCGCGCATAAGGACTGAAAGACCATAGGTTTCCGCAGCTTGGATGCCAGCCACGGCAGCAAGGGTATGCTTCTTCCGCTCTGCCACCATACGGGCAGCCTCCGCCGTATTGCTACAGGGAACGGCCCGCAAAAAAGGATGGGAACGAAAGAAGGCATGACACTGGGACAGCCCCTGTGGATGGGAATAGACCTTCCGAATTTCTTCCAGCTGCGTATCGTCATAGACAAGAAGGCAGTGCTCCACCTTGACAATCTTTTCTCCTACAATATAGGCATGGTATTTTCGAATTAGGTCATAGACATCGGTAATGCCGCCTGTGGAAGAATTTTCGATGGGAAGGACCCCATAGTCGATGGTCCCGTCCATGACGGCGACAACAACATCTTCAAAGTAAGGAAAAGCCTTTTTTTCATAATCCATGCCTGCAAAAAAGCTGGTTGCCGCAAGGTCACTATAAGCCCCGGGCACCCCCTGATGTCCAATCCTACGTTTTGCCTGTCCCATTAAAGCTCACGCTCCCGGCAAAGCATGAGGTCACACAGGGCCCATGCCGTCATGGCTTCCACAACAGGAACGGCACGGGGCACGATGCAGGGATCATGGCGACCCTTGATTTCAAGTATGGTCTCCTCATGGGTCTTGATATTCACCGTATGCTGCGGTTGATAGATGGAAGCCGTCGGCTTTACGACAACACGGAACAAGAGGGGCATGCCCGTTGTAAGGCCTCCCAGGATACCGCCATTGCGGTTTTTCGTCGTAACGACCTTATCCCCTTTGATTGTCATCGGATCATTGGCCTCAGAGCCCCGCATTCCGGCAAGGGAAAATCCATCCCCAAATTCTACGCCTTTAACGGCAGGTATGGAAAAGAGCAACTGGCTCAGCGTGCTTTCTACAGAATCGAAATAGGGTTCCCCGAGCCCCACGGGAAGATGGAGAGCCATACATTCGATGACGCCGCCAACGGAATCCTTGTCCTCCTGGGCGGAACGGATGACGCTTTCCATGACCGCACGCACCTTATCATCCAAGGTGGCAAGGTAATGATCGCCAAGGTGCAGCAGCGTTTCGTCAGTTTCTCCCAACGGATGGAACGGCCGATCGCAGGCCGAACCAATGCGGGCCACATGAGCACCGATGACGATTCCTTTTTGGCGCAGCAGCTGTTTAGCCACAGCGCCTGCAAAGACAAGGGGCGCTGTAAGGCGGCCCGAAAAAGCCCCACCGCCACGGTAATCATTGGCTCCATGAGCCTTCACATAGCCCGGATAATCGCCATGGCTGGGACGCATGACATCCTTTAACAGGGAATAATCCTTGGAATGGGCATCGTGATTCACAATGCGGGCACATAGAGCCGTTCCGGTCGTCTTCCCTTCAAAAAAACCACTTTCAATAGTAAATTGATCCGTTTCCTTCCGATGTGTGGAAAGCGGGGACTGACCCGGTACGCGCCGCGCCATTTCTTTTTCAATAGCGCCCAGATCGATTGTGATATTGGGCGGCAGGCCATCAAGAACGATTCCAATGGAAGGACCGTGGGATTCGCCATAGATAGTCATACGAAGCCGCATTCCGACTGTAGAACTCATTTGATTTTTCCTCCTAATGATTCATAGTCCTGCCAAAATTGAGGATACGATTTCTGTACACTTTCACTGCCTGTTAGGATAACAGGACCGTCCGAACGTGTTGCAGCAATGGCGAGACTCATCGCAACGCGATGGTCATTCCAGCTATCTGCCCCTGCACCGTGAAGCATCGGCACTCCCCTGATAATAAGTCCATCGGGGCGCTCCTCAATGTGGGCACCCATTTTAGTAAGTTCCGATGCCATGGCTTTAAGGCGGTCGCATTCCTTGAGGCGCAGCCGTTCAGCATGAATGATTTCCGTCGTACCTTTTGCAAGGGCAGCGGCCACAGAAAGAATAGGAACAAGATCGGGGCAGTCCGAGGCATCGATGCGAATGCCATGAAGGGATGAGGGGTGAATCGTTAGGCTTTCCGGGCCTTCTTCAAATTTAGCCCCCATACGCTGTAAAATCGGAAGAATTGCCTTATCTCCCTGAAGGGAACTTGTCTTGACGCCTCGAATCGATATTCCTTTTCCTAACGCACCGGCAACCAGAAAGAAAGCGGCTTGAGAAAAGTCTCCTTCTACGCTGCCGCTGTAGGGTCGATAGGCCTGACCGCCCAAAACGCGATACAAGCGCGGTTCATCTTGAAAAACGTGGACGCCAAATGTGCTCAGGGCGGACAGGGTAAGCGCCACATAACTTTGGGATTCAAAAGAGCCAGTGATTTCAATGGTAGAATCCCTCTGAAGGAGTGGCAAGGCAAAAAGAAGACCGCTGATGAACTGACTGCTCACATCACCGGGAACCACAAAATGGCCGCTTTTTAAGGGACCTTGAACCGAAAGAGGAAAATGACGCTCCGATCCATAGTGAAAATGAAGGTTTTCTTCCTTAAAAAGGGTTTCATATGGTGTCAAGGGACGTGTTCCCAGTTCGCCTTCCCCAATGAAGTTGTAGCAATTGCCGTCAAGGGCTGCCAAGGGGATGAGGAAACGCAAGGTTGAACCCGATTCCCCGCAGTCCATAAGAGGAGATTTTTGATGAGGCGGCTGACCTTTTACGAAATAGGTTTTTCGGCCTTTTTCCCCAGGACCTTCCATAATGGTCGCACCAAGCGCTTCCAGACAGCGTCTAGTCGCGGCAATATCCTTGGAAAAACTGACATCACGAATCCAGCTCTCACCTTGGGCAAGAGCGGCACAGATAAGGAAACGATGGCCCATGCTTTTGGAAGAAGGGGCCGTTACCGTTCCCGCTAAGAGCGACGGCATCAAGGTCAAGGTCGTCATGGTTTATCCTCCACATATGGCATCAATTCATCAAAAGAAACTTTCTTCAAAAGATGCTGACCGATTTCCGGCACAATCACAAGGGTAATCTCATGCCCCCTTTTTTTCTTATCCAAAGCAATGCCACGGACAATGTCCTCCGGGTTCATGGAAACGCCTGTAGGAAGGCCAAAACGAGCCAGCAAGGTCTTGATTTTCTCGGCCGTGCCCTTTTGAGCAAGTCCCAGACGCTCCGCATTTTGGGTAAGACGGACCATCCCAATGCCAACGCCTTCCCCATGGGTATACTTTTCATAGTGATAATACCGTTCCACAGCATGTCCGATGGTATGACCAAAATTAAGAACCATACGGGCCCCCGTATCGCGCTCGTCTTTTTCGACAACCGCAACCTTGATAAGGATGCAGCGATGAATGATGGATTCGGCTGCAGCAAGAATCGCCCGATCATCAGGAAGCGATTCCAACGCGGCAAAAAAGTCAGCACTGCCGAAGGCCCCACATTTGATGACCTCCGCAAAACCGTCATGGAGGTAACGGACTGGCAAGGTATCAAGCAGATCCGGGTCGATGAATACGCCTCGCGGCTGGTAGAAAGCGCCTACGAGATTTTTTCCTTCTGGCAGATCCACAGCGACCTTACCACCAACGCTGCTGTCAATCTGGGAAAGAAGCGTTGTTGGGATTTGGATAAAATCAATTCCCCGCAGAAAAGACGCGGCCACAAAGCCGGCAAGATCTCCCACGACGCCGCCGCCCAAAGCCACAACCAGATCCGACCGGGTCATTCCAAACTGGGCACAGGCCCTGACCATGGTTTCAAAGACCGCAAGAGTCTTATGGTGCTCCCCATGAGGGAAAATAAACCGGCGAACCATAAAGCCTTCCTTGGAAAGTTTTTCTTCGAGCGCTTTGCCATAAAGGGCATCCACCGTGTCATCCGTAATGACAGCAACCTTTTCGGCTTTGGAAAGGCTGCGGATCTTTGTCCCGACATCCTTCCACAGACCTCTGGCAATTTCAATGGTATAGGAATCCAGTCCGAGTGCAACATCAATTTTTTCCATAGAACATATCCCTTCTCTTCTTCTTTGCTTCATCCATCATGACAAGGAGGGTCTTCCTGTCTCCCTCCTTTAACGCCTTTTTCCATTTTTCCAGCTGGGTTTCAAGGCGCTCGATTTCTGCAATGACAGGTTCCTTATTCAGGAGAAAGAGGTCTGACCACAACGTCCCATTGATATCGGCGACCCTTGTTGCATCACGGAAACTGCCAGCAATGAAGTACTTGGTATTTTCCTTCATGGAATCACTGTTCATGAGGGACACCGCCATGATATGGGGCAAATCACTTGTGTAGGCAATGATGCCGTCATGCTCCCTGGCAGATAGTTCAACAACCCGGCCGCAGCCAATCTGAAGTGCGATTGCACGAAGCCAGGCTACATTTTCCGGGCGATTTTCTTTCCGCTTGATGACAATGAAATTTGCTCCTTCGAAAATCCGGGAGGTACTTTGACCGTATCCTTTGCCTTCCCGTCCGGCCATCGGATGCGCCGGTACAAAATCCATTTCCGGGCCCAAAAGCCTGTCGATTTCATCGGGAATGCTGCCTTTGATGCCCATTACATCCGTGAGCAGGACGTCCTTCTTGAAATACTTCACATGGTCCTTGACAAAAGAAACAAAAGCTCCGGGATACATGGCGCAGATGATGATATCCGCTCCCTGCAAAAGGGAAGGATCCTCATCAGCAATGTCTGTAATATACCCCTCATCCTTAGCCATAAGGGAAACAATATGATTACGGTCCATGCCGATGATTTTATGGGCGTTCCGATTCTTCAGAGCCTTGGCATAAGAGCCGCCAATTAGACCCAATCCAATGATGGCAAACGTCGTTTCTTCCAGTGACTTCATGTAAATGGTTCCTTTCTCCCACTCTGCTTCTTTTCTTCCAAAGGGATTACAGCTCGCGGCCCACGACAGGAGCAATCTTGCGAAGGTCTTCCATAAGGTCATGGAAGGCGGGCAAGGTAAGGCTCTGTGCCCCGTCACAAAGGGCGTGCTGGGGATCGTTGTGGGTCTCAATGATCAGCCCGTCAGCCCCAGCTGCAAGGGCGGCCCGCGCCATGGAGGCAACCATCCAAGATTTTCCGGTTGCATGGCTGGGATCAACAATCACAGGCAGGTGGCTCAGCCGTTTGACGGCACAGATAGCAGATAAATCCAAGGTATTGCGGGTATATGTCTCAAAAGTACGGATGCCTCGTTCACAAAGAATGACATTTTCGTTTCCCTCACTCATGATGTACTCCGCACTCATGAGCCACTCTTCAATGGTCGCGGAAAGACCGCGCTTTAAAAGGATTGGAACATTCGTCTTTCCCAGTTCCTTGAGAAGTGTGAAGTTCTGCATATTGCGGGCACCGACTTGGATGAGGTCTACCTTTTCGACAAATTCCGCAATCTTGTCGGCAGACATGATTTCTGTAACGATAGGCAGCCGTTCTTTGCTGCCCGCTTCACGGATCATGTCAAGCCCCTTATCTCCCAGCCCCTGGAAGGAATAAGGGGAAGTGCGGGGCTTGAAGGCACCGCCGCGCAGCATGGAGGCACCGCTTTCCTTCACGGAATGGGAGATCTTTTTCATCTGTTCCGGGCTTTCAACGGAACAGGGCCCCGCTATGACAGTAAATCTTTTCCCGCCTACTGGAACACCGCTTACATCGATGATGCTGTCATCGGGATGGAACATACGGTTGGCCCGTTTAAAAGGTTCCTGCACGCGCAGGGCCTTTTCCACATCGGGATTGACGAGAAACTCCTCAGGATCCAAAATACTCGTATCTCCCACAATTCCCAAGATGGTTTGGTTTACCCCCATGCTTTCATGGATTGTAAAGCCACGTTTCTTAAGCCCCGCTTCCACTCCTGCAATTGCTTCTTTTGGGGCACCCTTCTTCATAACGATAATCATTGCTACCATCCTCCTTAAAAATAAAAAAGCAGGCTCGTAAAGAGTCTGCTTTGAACGGTCAAAACCTATCATCAAACCCGCCTTGCTATCGTCAGTCACAAGGGGGATTCGGCACTCGCTTTACGGTAGAACAAACATTCTTTTGTGGGCACGCAAAATAACCAAAGCTAAAATAGCTCTGGTAACGATACACAAAAGCCTGTCCAAGTAAAGCATTCTGCATCATGACTAACCGTCCCTTCTCTACTAGAATGGCTAAAGTGTAACGCTAAATGAGAAAAAGGTCAATAAAAAAGCCAATTTATTTTCTTGAAATAGAAATAAATTAGCTTTTTGTATCATTTTTTATAGTTGAAGCTGGACATACTGAAGACCCAGCCCGTGACCTGTCACATCAGCAAAACGGACGAGAAGGGTCCCATATTGAGGCAATTCTTTTAAAGGAAGGCATAAGGCGCTTTCGGTAAATAAGGCTTCATCCTCATGGGTATCCGTACGTTTGGGGTCATCAATGGCAACCGTCACATTGAGCAGACGGCCAAAAAGTTCGGCCTTTTGAATGGCCATTTGGCCACCCCGTCCTTCCGTATCCATGGCCGTATAAATGACAAGAAACGAGTCATAAGCCTTGCCATGATATTTTTGCTGGGCGCCTTGGATCTTTTCTTTTGCTGTATACATCCGTTTGACATCCCCCACCCCAGCCACATCAATCTTTTCAAGGACAACTTGACGCGGTACGAAGGCCGTTCCAACAAAACCGTCTGGAGTGACCTCCGGATCATGGTTCCAGTTATCGGTTGCAGTCGTTCCCTTATATAAGACCTTGCCTCCATCAACAATTTTTTGGGAAACAAAGAGTTCTCCATCAGCAAGCGGAAGTTTTTCATTTGCAGCTGCAACACTAAAAGGCAGGACCACTCCGAAAAGGCCCATAAAGAGAGCCATCATCATTCGTTTTTTCACTAGTTTTCACCCTTTCTCAAAGAGGAAACGAAAGTCTCCCCTTCAACGACCAAAGGAAAAGGAGCCTTAAGGCTCCCCCTCCCTTTTGCCTCACAGCTTATTTACAATGTCATCAAGGGCCTTGCGGCAGCCTTCACTAAGGTTTTGAAGCGGCTTGCCATCATCTTCAGCTGCAACAACCATGGGATCGATGGGAATCTGTCCCAAGAAAGGCAGCTGCTTTTCATCGGCTAGCTGCCGGCCGCCGCCGGACTTAAAGATATCAACCTTTTCCCCACAGTGGGGGCAGATAAAACCACTCATATTTTCAATGATGCCGCGAATCTTGATATGTGCCATATCACAGAAGTTAACGGACTTACGCACATCGGCCAAGGAAACCTTCTGCGGCGTCGTCACAATGATAGCTTCCGCATCAGGGATAGTTTGGACGACGGTCAACGGTTCATCACCCGTTCCAGGCGGGCAATCAATGATCAGATAGTCAAGGGCCGGCCAATCCGTATCGGAAAGGAATTGACGAATGGCGCCAATTTTGACAGGGCCGCGCCAAATGAGGGGATCATCTTCACTTTGCAGCAGTCCCTGAGCTGAAATGAAGCAAAGGTTCTTATTGACTTCAAAAGGCAGGAGACGATCTTTCTTTGCCATCAAATGGGCATTGGAAAAGCCAAGCATACCGGCAACGCTGGGCCCGTGAAGGTCCACATCAAGAAGACCCACTTTAAAACCCTTTTCAGCCAAAAGAAGGGCAAGGTCGACGGAAACCGTAGACTTACCGACTCCGCCCTTTCCGCTCATGACAATGAATTTATGTTTGACCTGACCAAGAAATTGATGGATGGCCACATCTTGAGGATTAACCTTTTTCTCACTCGCAGACGGGCAGCCTGCGCAGCTCGACTGGGAGCAACGATCACAATCTGACATAATAAGACTCCTTCCCTTCACCTCCTTAAGAGGCTACTGTACCTCATCATTATACAGAAATTCAATGGTCTTTGCAAACCCCAGCCCCCTATTCGGGCAACAACCTGAAGAGATGAAAAAGCCTCATAAAGACCTTTTAACAAAAAAAATC
>NZ_AWUR01000023.1:0-20479 GCF_000468835.1 Acidaminococcus sp. BV3L6
CTGGAAACTGTCCCTGTCAGTTTCCAGGCTTCTTATTGTATGGGTGTTAGAGGTTGTTATTAGGATTTCAATCTGCAAACCCTTTGGTTTCCTGTGATTGAGGATCGCTACGTTTCAAATTCTACCACAGGGCAGGCATTTTGTATAATAGATAATTATGAACATGATATAGAGTAAAACTATGGCTCTTTTATTTATTTTTTACTCAGCCCAAAAGGAACGAAGGCATATTTCGGGCGTCTTAACGATGCAATTGTGGTGCGTATCTTCTTGCGGCAGGGCATGCCATCATTGGCATCAGAGCAATCTTTTAAAAGCCAATGATGACACGTACCTACATCAAGTCGGAGCGATCCTTGCTCCGACCAAAACTACAACGCCACCCGATACACACCAACAAGGGCCAACACAAAAACCAGCACCAACGCCGCAAGGCCCCAGAAGACGAGGGAAAGGAAGATTTTTTGTTCCTTTTCCTGATTGTCCTGTTCGTCAGCCATGAGCAGGGCCATGATCATGCCCCCTGTTGTAGAGACCGGAGAAAGGCCTGTAATGGTGCCGCCAATGACAACAAGGGATCCCAGTTCAATCGGGTTCAGGCCGCCCACGGTTTCCGCCACGCTCGAGACGGTGGGAAGCAGGGTCGGGAAGACAACGCCGAGGCCGGACGAAAAGAGGCTCATAATACCAGCCGTAGCTCCCATGATGGCGCTTCCTGTAAAGGGCGTCATGAGAGACGACAGGGCAAGGGTCAGCAGTTTGATTCCGCCGGTCTTGATGACGATGCTCATAAGGGTACTGACGCCGGAAACCATGATAAGAACGCCCCAGGGCACGCCTTTAAAGCTCTTACTTTCGCTAGCGCAATGAAACATAAGAAGGACCGCCGCCACGGCAAAGGAGACCAGACCGATATTGAACTTAAAAAGGACAACCAGGATGCTCATGACGACAAGGCCCGAAAGGGACAGGAGCTGCTTTTTGCTAAAGGATTCCTGCTCCCCATCTTCTGATTCCTCCGGCACCGTGACGCGCCAGCCTTTATAGTATACAAAGCAGATCACCGCAAGAAGAAGGCCCGAAATCACCTGGTTCACAAAAACGGGACGGACAGCTTGGGCCACGTCGACGCCCGCTTTTGTAAGGAGCTCATAGGTGAGGATCCCTTCAGGCGTAAGGGTGGTCATGCGGCCTGAAAAGCAGCCGCAGCAGCCGATGATGGAAAGCATAAGGGGGCTATAGCCATGGGCTTTCGCAATGGGAATGGCAAAAGCCGGCATGATGGCAAGGACCGGGATGGATCCAGGGCCGCACATGGTAAGCCCCGCCCCCATGAGGTAGATCAGGATGGGAATAAGGAAATTGTTTCTTCCTGCCAGGGAGACGATTTTCTTTGCAAGCAGGGTAATCGTCCCGTTCACAGTAAGAACGCTGAAAAGAAAGGTGACGCCCATGAGCTTGATGAAAAGGTTCGGATTGAAGCCTTTCAGGATGGACGCATCGTTCATGCCCGCAAGGCGCCCCAGGATGAGGGCAAAAAGGAGGGATACGAGACCGACATTGGTCTTGCGGAAAAAACCGAGGATGATCGCCAAAAGAAGCAGTACAAGGGAAATGACACCTAGATCCATATGCCTTCACCTCACTTAAAGACGATGCTCGTCGGGCTTTCCGTATGAACCGTTTTGCCAGTATAGGTGAGACGGCCCGTTACGGGATCGATGGCAAAGAACTTCAGCGTGTCGCTGTCTTCGTTTGCCACAACAAGTTCTGTCGCGTCAGGACTGAAGGTCATAAAGCGCGGCGTCTTGCCTTCGCAGGAAATGAACTGGCGGCTGCGCAAAAAGCCGCTCGGTTCTTCGATGCCATAGACAGCGATGCTCTCATGGATCCGGTTAGAAGCGTAGACAAAGCGGCCACTTGGGTGAACGAGACTGGCGCTTGCCTGGCCCTGGCCCACATAGTCTTCGGGCAGGGTCGGCGTCACCTGATGGGGCGTAAGGACGCCCGTTGTATCGTCAAAGGTAAAGTAGCGCATGCTGTTGCCTTTTTCGTTCACCAAATAGGCCCGTTTATTGTCCGGCGTCAGGTCAATGTGGCGCGGCTCGTCATAGGTGCGGGCATCTTCGATATGAACGCGGGTCAGCTTGCCCGTTTCGTCGTTGACGCGCAGGACCCATACCCGTTCATAGCCAATCTTGCGTCCCTGCGTAGGAACAAGGAGGAACTTCCCCGTATGGTCAAGGAGGCATTCATGGGCATGGGACACGCCGTTTTCGTCAAGGCCTTCAAGATGCTCTACATAAACGGCAGCGCCCAGTTTCCCATCAGGCAGGATGGGCAGGCTTGCCACGGCTCCGCCTTGGAGGGTCGCCACAAAAAGGAACTTGTTGTTGAGGCTTGGCGTAATATAGACAGGGTTCCGGCCTTCGGCGCGGACCGTATTGAGGAAGGTCAGGCTGCCGTCATTTTCAACCTTGAAAGCACTCACATCGTTATCATCGCCATGCACCGTATAGAGAAAGGATGTTGTCCGGTCAAAAGCGAGAAAGGACGGATTTTCCAGGATCTTCGTAATGCTTTTGAGCGTCCAATCGCCCTTATCATTGATCTCGTAGCAGGAAATGCCTTTTCCCCGGGCATTGCGTTTTTTCGTCGTTCTGCAACCTACATAAGCAAACATGGTGTGTCCCCCTTTCCTACGCTTCAGCCAATCGTTTTTTCGTATAGCGCAGTTTCCCGCCGGCAAGAAGGATATCAGCTTCAAGGTCGCTCACTTCGAGTCTTGCCTTGAAGGTAAAGCCCTTCGTTTCGTCCGTCACGATAAATTCACGGTTTTTCAAGGATTCCCGCAGGTTTTCTATGGAAAGTTCGTCTTCCTGGTCAATCTTGTCATAGTCGGACGGATCGGCAAAGACAGCAGGAATGACACCATGATTGATGAGGTTGTTCTTATGGATGCGGGCAAAGCCCTTCGTAATGATCATCTTGACGCCAAGGTACATGGGCGTAATGGCCGCGTGTTCGCGGCTCGAGCCCTGTCCATAGTTGCTGCCGCCAATGATGAAGCTCTTTTTCATGGTCTGGGCCCGTTTGGCAAAGTCCGGATCATACCGGCAGTAGGCGTACTGGGCCATGGCGGGCATGTTGGAGCGCATGGAGGAAAACTCGGCACTTGCCGGCGTAATATCGTCGGTCGATACGTTGTCGCGGGCTTTCAGACTGACGCGGGCCGTGAGCGTATCTTCCGGGGGATCGGCCACGGGAAGCGGCTTGATGTTGGGGCCACGGACGATTGTCACGTCATTTCCTTCCGGCGCCGGCTGGAGGAACAGGCTGTCGTTTACAGGATACGCATCAGGCTCCTTGATGGAAGCAAGAACGGACACATCGTCCATGACTTCGTCAGCTGTCGCAAAGACCCCTTTGATGGCCGTCGCAGCCGCCGTTTCAGGGCTTACAAGATAAAGGGATGCGTCAGGTGTGGAACTGCGGCCTTTGAAGTTGCGGTTGGACGTACGAACAGAAACCCCCTTGGAATTGGGGGCGCAGCCAATGCCGCAGCAGGGACCGCAGGCAAGCTCCAAGACACGGGCGCCGGCATTCAGGAGGTCTCCGATCACGCCGTCTTCCATGAGTTTGAGGTAAATCTGGCGGGAGCTGATGCCGCAGACAAGGCTCACGCTTTCTGCCACCTGGTGTCCCTTAAGAACAGCCGCGGCTTTTTTGAAGTCGCTGTAAGAACCATTGGTGCAGCTGCCAATAAAGACCTGGTTGACGGGCACTTTCGGTGCCTCTTTAACGGGTACGACGTGATCGGGCAGATGCGGCAGGGCAATGAGCGGCTCCAAGGCCGACAGGTCAATATCGATTTCCTCATCATACGAGCAGCCTTCATCAGGCAGGATTTCTTCAAAGTCCCCTTCCCTTCCTTGGGCCCTCAGATAGTCACGGACCACGTCATCAGCTGGGAAAAGGGACGTCGTGGCATTCATTTCAGCGCCCATATTGGTGATGGTCATGCGTTCCGGTACGGAAAGGGTTTTTGCCCCGTCACCTACATATTCGAAGAGCTTTCCCGTGCCGCCCTTGACGGAAACGCGGCGCAGCATTTCAAGGACGATATCCTTTGCCGCTACTCCGGCACGCAGATGGCCCGTCAGGTTCACCTTGACAATTTGAGGCATCTTCAGGACATAAGGAAAGCCGGCAAGAGCGGTGGCAATATCCATCCCACCTACACCGATGGAAAGCATGCCCACGGCACCGCAGCTTGGCGTATGGCTGTCGCCGCCCAAAAGAAGCAGGCCCGGTTTGGCAAAACGGCTGCAGTGCAGGGTGTGGCAGATGCCATTGCCCGCTTTGGAAAGGACAAGGCCGTATTTTTTAGCAAGGGTCTGGAGATAAATATGGTCGTCCGGCGTCTTGTTATCGATCTGCAGCAGGTTATGGTCAATGTAGCTTACGGATAGTTTCGTCTTGACGCGGGGCACATCAAGGGCCTCAAAGGCCAGATAAGCCATGACGGCATTGATGTCATGGGTGAGGGTATGGTCAACGATCAGGCTGATTTCACTGCCTGGGATCATGTCACTGGGTGCAGCCAAATGGCGGCGGATCAATTTACGCGCTACATTTTCTTTCATCATGAAGCTCCCCTTTCTTAAGCAATCAATATCAAAGGATTCTGAAAATATCCTATCATAGTGCTTGCCTTTCGTATAATATTTGCTTATGATATATCTATAATATGATATTATAGAAGAGGTGACTTCATGGACAGCCGGGAACTGCAGTATGTCATTGTCATCAGTGAAAAGGGCAGCTTTTCCGAAGCAGCCAAATACCTTTCCGTCAGCCAGCCTGCCCTTAGCCAGTACGTACGGCGCGTCGAGGACCGCTTGGGCTGCGCCCTTTTTCTGCGCGGCTCGCAGGGCCTGAAACTCACGCCAGCTGGCGTTACCTTCGTAACAAAAGGCCGTGCCGTCCTTTCTGCCATCAGCGACCTTGAAAAGGAGATGGTAGCTTACCGCTGGGGTAAAAAAGAAGGCATCACCGTCGGAGCCTCCCAGTTTTATGGTAAATACCTCCTTGTGCCCATGCTCGACGTCCTGCGCAGTACGGCCTCGGACCACCATGTGGAAATCATCGAAGGGTCCAGTGACCATCTTGAAGAAGAGATCCTCAAAGGGCACCTTGACATGGGCTTTTTCCCAGAACCCATTCATCATGAGGACATCAACTTCGTTCCAATCTATGAGGAAGAAGTCTATTTTGCCCATGCAGCGGAAAATAAGGACGCGGCTGCCCTCATCAAGCACGCATGGGACGGGAAGAGCCTCAACCTTGCCCCCTTTCGGGACCTTCCCTTTATCATGCTCCGCAAAGGCCTCAAGTTCCACGACCTGACGCAGTGCCTCTGCCGAGAATATGACTTTTTCCCCAAAGCCATCTATGAATCGGACAACCTTGATACTGTCTACTCCCTCGTAAGCCATAACTACGGCGTCGCCTTCCTGCCCTCTACCCTGCTGCCTGTACTGACAAAAAAAGACAGCAACGTCCGCTTCTACCCCCTCGCCTCAAAAAACGCCCAGCGCCGCATCGGCATTGCCTACCTCGGGACAAGATTCAAGGAAAAGAAGATGCAGGCCCTGGCGAAGGAGATCAGAAACCGGTTACTTGGCGCGCAAATTTTGCCAAGTTGATGGCCCAGTGCCCTGTTACGATATGTTATGCAGGGGCTTAGGGCGGTGCGTGGGACCGTGCGATAGGTTTCTTATTACCCGGCGCAAAAATCGTGCCGATTATCATCATGAGTTGCCTGCATTGCCTTTTTACGATTCATGAGGTGGCAATGAAGGCATGGTGCATCATAAAATAGTACGTATCACAATCTCATTTTTAAGATGCCAAAAGAATGCCGACATACGTCTCTCCTAGGATTTTATCGTTTTATTAGTGGAATCATGGACGCGCAGAAAACTGTGACTGTGGGATTTTGTCAGTGGAAGCAGAGTCTCCTCACAATTGGACCCATCTGACCAAAATTCGCAAAAAGCAAATGGAAATAAAAAAAGCCAAAGGGTCAACACCAACCATGTCCCTACGGTACTTGGCGTTGAACTTCATTCACCCTTATACATGCGAATCGATGCATTGGAAAATACGAAGGCGTGGTGCTCCAGATGGTGTCGTAATATCTATATAAAAAATCAGTTTCTGCAGGCTCCAAATAAACTCTTTGGCCCGATTGGGGTAAGAAACGAGGAGGGAGACTTTGTATGCGCCTATAGGATGAAGAAAGTTAAGCCTTCTTTTAGAAACCTTGGGCAAAGGTCAGCATGCTAAAATCAAGGAATAATCCCACGAAAGGCATTTTAACCCAAGGTCGCGATTGCCTGTAAAAACCATCCGAATATTTTCCGTATTCGCATCCTTCCTTCATCCCTTGAATCCTGCCTTCTATCGCGATAGGATACGAACATCCTTTCTATCTGATCCGTATCCGTTTTGGGCGGCTGGTCCTTCGGTGTCCATCTTCTCCGGGGACTTGTCGGCATCTGGGTCGCCATGGCCCTTGATGAATGCAGCCACGGTCTCGTTTTCTTCGGGCGCTGGCATCAGGGTACGTGGCGCCGGGCACTCATCTGATAAAGGGCGCCGTGAAATCATCGATTCAAACAAATAGGCCCATCCGGTTTTCTTGAACCGGATGGGCCTATTTACGCTGATTGATTGACTGGAGGCAGCCTTGCCTTCATCGGCCGTGCACTGAAAGGCTCATCATCCACTGTATTTCAGATTGATTTTGTCCATCAAAAAAGTACTGCAAGAACCATCTTGCAGTACAGCCAGGTCAGTCATGCTCCTTTTGATAATTGGAAATAATAACGGACCCATCAAGGATAGTCTTTACCAGGTTCACGAAATACGCGGCCTTTTGTTCCACATCAAAATCCTTCCCCCGCTTGATGGCTTCGTGAAGGAATGTATGATAGAGAGAATTTAAGAGCACGGGTGTAATTTCTTCAACTTCTTCCGTATAGTTTTCTTCCCGCAGCAGATTGGTAAAAAGCAGACGGTACTTATTCACGAGGATTCCCTCGCGCATCACCTGGGCAAAACCGGCATCAATGCCATTGAGCTCTTCGGGATAGAGCTGGTTAAAATAGACCCGCATAATACGTCCCAGCTCTTCACTGTGGGGACCATAGAACATATTATAGAAGGCCTTTGGCTTTCTAAAGCTCACACTGGCAAGGCTACGGAAAAAATAAATATAGCGGTCCTTCCACGTCATGTCGTCCGTACGTCCTTCCAGGACCTTTTGGAAAACATCGCGAAAAAAGCTCACGGAACCAAAGAGCATCAGCTCATCCAAGTCTTGGAAGTAGTTGTAGATTGTCGCACTGTTGTAACCAGCCTTTGCGGCAATCTAACGGATGGAAAGCCCTTCTTCTCCGACCGAATCCATGAGACTTTTCGTAGCTTCGATAAAGATTCTCATGTTCTGGCGCTGCAAGGGGTTCAGATGAGCCTCCCCATAATCTTTTTCAGTATCCATATTAATCATGCAACTCCTTAACTTAAGATTCCCTATCATCCGCTAGGCCTCCCCACCATAACTCCCAATACGACCTGAAGCAGATGTATTTCAATGCATGTTGCTATTATACTACAAATCATGTATGTGTTAAGCCAAATTGGAGAAATCTAATCATGTTTATCATTGCTTGAATAATGGTTGTTACCCAGTGGACACTACCGGAGCAAAACTGTCTAATGATTCGCAAAAAATAAGGTCAGCTCTTTACAAATCACGATTATGGAGAAGTCCTTGTGACAACCTCAAAGGGATATGCTACAATGAGAACAATGATACCAAAGAGGAGGGTCTTTGCCATGGCAGTACCAAGAACACTTGAAGAATTGAACCAGCATCCTGTTTTTTCCTATTTTCTTTGGCTTTGTGAAATTCCCCATGCTACCTTTAAGGAAAAAGCCCTGAGCAACGCAATCTACACGTGGGCCAAACGACACGAGAAATGGATGAGCTGGCAGGATACCCATCATAATCTATATATTCGGAAACCAGCCACACCGGGCTATGAAGCAAAACCGGCCCTGCTCTTTCAAGCCCATCTGGACATGGTCTGCGTGGCCGCACCGGGCGTTATCCATAACTTCGATAAAGATCCGCTCACCCTTGCCCTTGAGGGGGACCGCCTCACAACGGGCGGCCGGACGACCTTGGGTGCTGATGACGGCATTGGCGTGGCCCTTGCCATGGCTCTCCTAGACGATGAAACCCAGGCCCATCCGGAAATCGAAGTTCTTTTCACGACAGCAGAAGAAGAGGATTTCAGCGGGGCCGCGGCAGCAGATATTGATTGGTTCCATGCCCACCAACTCATCAATATCGATAATGCCCGGGAAAACCATGCCACTACGGGAAGCGCCGGCGGCTACGGGATCCACTACGAAAGGCCCGTCATACCGGAAAAACCTGGTAAGAACCTGACCTATTTCAAGATTGGAGTTGGCGGCATGATGGGCGGCCACTCTGGGGAAGATATCCACCGCGGACGGGGAAGCGCTATTCGCCTCCTTTCCCGGATGCTTTTTGCAGCCCGCCGAGCCATTCCTATCCAGCTTGCAGGCTTGACTGGCGGGGTCTTCCGTCTGGCCATTGCCCGCGAAGCAAGTGCCGTCATCGGGGTTCCGGCCCATGTTACGGATGGGTTCCTGGCCCTTATGGAAACCATGGAAAAGGCCCTTACGGCAGAATATAAGGGCGCCAATCCTCGGCTCTTTTTCACCAAGACCCCAGTCGCTGCGGATGAAATCGAAGCGGTCCTTTCCGTCAAGGAGACCAAGGCCCTCATCCAGTTCCTGATTCTCATGCCCCAAGGGGTCATGGAAATGAACGGGGAGGTTCCTGGTGTCGTACAGACCTCCATCAATACGGGGAAAGCAGATCTGGACCTCAAGAAAGGTCTTTTTACAACAGAATCGGAAGTCCGCTCCTCCTTTGATTCCCAGCGCGACGTTGTCAAATACCGGTTCGATACCTTGATTGAACTTCTTGGCGGTAAACTTGCCGTCTACGCCGTCTATCCCGGCTGGCCCAATCACCCGGATTCCAAGATCAAGGACCTTGTAACAAAGACGTACGCAGAAGTCTTTCATAGGGAACTTGCCGCAACGCCTGTCCATGTCGGTCTTGAATGCGGCTTCTTCCTTCAAAAGCGCCCGGATCTTGACTGCATCTCCATCGGTCCTGACGCCGGCAACCTCCATTCGCCGGAAGAGTGGCTCAGCATTCCCTCCACTATGCGCATGTTTGAGTTTATTAAGGAGATTGTGAGAAAGGTGATTGAGTAAACAGCTGACGTAAGGGAGCTGTGAAGCTGTGATGCTATGAAGGCTGTCAAGCTGTCTATTCGTCCTCACGGACGAATGCTGTCTCGAGCCTTCGGCTCTGGCTATCAGGCTATAAAGAATAAACCAAACAGCGCCAAACCGAACGCGTATCAAAGGTTCGGTTTGGCGCTGTTTCTTTAGGAATGATGCTTCGCATCGAGTACTAAGGCAAAAGACTCAACATAAAAAGAGAACCGCAAACCGAATCAAGACACGAATTCGGTTTACGGCTTTTTTTGGGGATGGCAATATTTTTGATTTGATTTATCCTAACGATTTTTCGCAGCACGAAAGCAGGAAACGGTTTCTTCTTGTTAGCACTATCTGGTTTTATCTTTTGCCTTAGAGACGGCGAATGTCGTTCCGCCTTACCAAGGCGGGGCGGATCGATTTCGGAGAAATCGAGCTCAGAGGCAAAAGACCCGACAGGGTGCCTCTCCTCGCAGATTGCTCGTTTCGACTTTTAAGGACAAAACTATTTTCTGCTGCCAAGGATTTTGTACTTTTGGTGTACAGTCTTTTGCCTTCGTGTTTCGCCTTAGAGACGGCGAAAGCCGTTCCGCCCCACCAGGGCGGGGGTATCCACCAAGCAGGCTTGGTGGGTGGTGGATGAGGAGGGCGGTTTGTGCCCGACGTCTCCCTACGAGCGGTAGCGAGGAACATTTTTCGATGGTTCAAGGCTGTCCGTAAGCGCAGTTTTCTGCGCTAGGCAGACCGCAGAACCGTGTTATCGAAAAATCAATTCGGCGCCCTCCCAAAGGGCGGTTTGGCGCCGCGCGTTAAGGGGGGTTCCCTCGGGCCTTTTAGGCCTACATAGGTACCTGTAACGCCGGACCCCAACCGCCCCCTGCGGGGAAACGGGTCCGAACTTAATCCGCCCTCAAACATGTTTCTCGGACTTCCGCTTCGCTCCAAAAAGCGTCCTTCGAAACTCCGGGCGGATATGCCTCGCTAGCCGCTCGCAAGGAAACGTCTGCTTCGCGTCCTCATCCACCACCGAAAGGGCACGCTTGCCTCATTGGAATGAGGCAACATGCGGCTTTCGGTCCCCCGCCCTGGTGGGGCGGATCGATTTCGGAGAAATCGATCTCTAAGGTAAAAGACCGGACGCGTCGCCTCTCCTCGCAGATTGCCCGTTTCGGCTTTTAAGGACAAAACTATTTTTTGTTGCCAAGGATTTTGTACTTTTGGTGTACAGCCTTTTGCCTTCGTGTTTTGCCTTAGAGACGGCGAATGCCGTTCCGCCTTGCCAAGGCGGGGCGGATCGATTTCGGAGAAATCGAGCTCAGAGGCGAAAGACCCGACAGGGTGCCTCTCCTCGCAGATTGCTCGTTTCGGCTTTTAAGGACAAAACTATTTTTTGCTGCCAAGGATTTTGTACTTTTAGTGTACAGTCTTTTGCCTTCGTGTTTCGCCTTAGAGACGACGAATGCCGTTCTGCATAATAAAGAGGGCTTTTTTCCAACAAGTACGCACCTTTTTATAACCTAGGTCACCTTTTGGTGACTGTCTTGTACTCTCTTGCGTCTCCGCTTGTAATGAAAAAGTAAGCATCAATAAAGCATAAGGAAGGAGCCCTTGCCATGCGGACCAAAGAAGAATTGCCAGCCTGCCCCGTTGCAACGACCGTATCCCTCATTGGCAGTAAATGGAAACTGCTCATCCTCCGCAACCTACGAATCCGTTCCTGGCGATTCAACGAGCTCAAACAAGACCTTGACGGAATCAGCCAGAAAGTCTTGACCGATTCCCTCCGCAGCCTGGAAAAAGACGGCATCATCACCCGCACGGTCTATCCCGAGATCCCGCCCCGTGTAGAATATGCCCTAAGTCCCATTGGGAAGTCCATGGAGCCGATTATTCTAGCCATGGAAACATGGGGTAAGAAATACCAAGCCCTGCTTTCAGAGGAAAAATAAAAAACCCCCAGTAATGAATCTCTCATCATTCCTTACTGGGGATTTTTGTCATCTCTCGATGAGGGGAGAAATTTCCGTGACCCCCTCCCCTCTAAGGGGAAGGAATCTTCTGCCGCCACACAAAATAAAAGAGGCGCCACCGAAGTGGCGCCTCTTTTGTTATCGTGTTTCACAAACACGAACCGTTGTGGGTTCTTAGATTAAAGGCCTTTTCTCAGTTTGAGGGCTTCAGCAATCGTGCCGATAGCTACGATGTAAGCACCTACACGCATGGTGGTGTTGTACTTCTTAGCAGCATCGTAAACGTTTGCGAAAGCTTTGACCATCATCTGTTCCTGTCTGTCAACAACTTCTTCTTCGGTCCAGAAGTATCTGTAGAGGTTCTGTACCCATTCGAAGTAGGAAACAGTTACGCCGCCGCCGTTAGCGAGAACGTCAGGAACAACTTCGATGCCTCTCTTATGGAGGATGACATCAGCTTTATCATCGGTCGGGCCGTTAGCAGCTTCGACGATCATCTTAGCTTTGATCTTGTCAGCGTTCTTTTCAGTGATCTGGAGTTCCAGAGCAGCCGGAATCAGAACATCAACATCCTGGAGAAGAACTTCGTCGCCGCTGATAGCGGTAGCACCAGGATAGCCTTTGATCAGGCCGTCATGAGCTTTGGCATATTCTTCAACTTTGTACGGATCCAGGCCGTTGGCATCATAGATACCGCCGGAGATATCGGACAGGGCAACAATCTTCAGGCCTTTATCGGCTGCGCATTTAGCAGTCCAGGAACCAACGTTGCCGAAGCCCTGGATAGCGATGGTTGCATCTTCCGGTTTGATGTTGTGGCGTTTCAGCAGTTCCAGCGTAGCGGTGATAACGCCACGGCCGGTAGCGGAGGTACGGCCAAGGGAGCCGCCCATGCAAACAGCTTTACCAGTGATAACACCCGGTTCGAACTGGCCTTTGATGATGGAGAATTCATCGGTCATCCAAGCCATGATCTGAGCGTTGGTGTTAACGTCAGGAGCAGGAATATCCATCTTTTCGCCGATAACCGGAGCAATCTTGTCGATGTAGCCACGGGTCAGTCTTTCGAGTTCGCCTTTGGAGAGCTTGCGAGGATCAACGATGACGCCGCCTTTGCCGCCGCCGTAAGGCAGACCAGCAATTGCGCATTTCGTGGTCATCCAGAAGCCCAGCGTCTTTACTTCATCCATGGAAACGTTCTGATGGAAACGAACGCCGCCTTTGCCCGGGCCAAGCACCGTGCTGTTGCAGGAACGATAGCCAGTGAATACTTCAACGTGACCATCATCCATCTTTACAGGGATGCTGACTTCAACCGTGCGTTCCGGGTTGGAGATGATCTTTTCGATGTTGGGATCCAAGTTGATCAGCTTGGAAGCTTCAGCCATAGGGATTTGTGCCATTTCAAATAAACTCATTTGTAGCGCCTCCTAAAAAATAGTATCTAATGAACCCTTACGAGCACATTATAGCACAATTCAGAGTTGACAGAGTATTTTTTTGTATTTTGTATACAATTTGTTTTTCTACATCGAAAAAGCTAGGCACAGCCTAGCTTTTCATTGTATTTGTAAATTGTTCGTAGACCTTGTCAAAAGGAATGCCAGCAATAATTTTTCCCTCATATTGCTTGGGCAGGGCCTTGATGACGCCGGCTAAATGACTCGAGGTGATGCCGCACTGGATGCTCAAAAACGCTTCCATAAAGGCCGCCAAGTGGTCGCAGCCCTTGAGCATGGCTCCGTCAATGGGTTCATAGCGGTCTTGGTTGTAGGCCTCGGGAATGTCCCCCGTAAGGAGCACCACACGCCCCTCTTTGCGGATCCGGTTCTGGAATTCATGCATGGTGAAGTTCATGATGTCGCCATGCCAGCTGTCAGGCAGGAGGGGCAGGAGGATTTCCTTCATCTGCCGGTTCTCGATTTCCTTGATCAGGTCATCAAGGCCTTCGATGGACCGTTTGATGGGCGAAATGATATCCCGCGTAAGGACTTCGGGCAGGTCATGCCAAAGTCCACCCAAAAAGTCATTGACGACACGGCTGCGGCAGGCCCCCAGCTTGCGGGCACAGAAATAACCCATGATGGCCACCACCAACACATGCCCCATGACGGAAGTCTCAGGTACGCGGGGCGACTGGCTCCAGCGCTTTTGGAACCGCAGTTTTCCAATGAGGTCGACGAATTTGCGGGTCTTTCCTTCCATGGCAATCTTCTGGACGCCGGCAAGGTTATAATGCTCTTCCAGTTCATCCCGAATGGTGCTTTTGATCTCTTCAACGCCAAAGATGCCTTCATTCATATGGTAGATGATGCGGAACTCCCATTCCGTGGCAAGATAGTGGGCAGCGCGGAGGATCTGCTTTTCAAGGCTATGATCCTTTTCATCATAATAATGGCGCATTTTTTTCATGAAGTGACTGCCTTTTAAGGAAGGAATGCGCTGCTCCAGTTCCCGGTAGACCCACTTATTGAGAAGAGGGCCCTTTTCACGCATGAGTTCATGGTAGATGGGCGGCTTGATGTCCGTCAGGACGACGCGGTGCAAAAATTCAAAGATGCCGCCTTCAACAAGGACTTCCCAATCAAGACGCGCTCCATGATCTTGTTCTTCACAGCGGGCAAGAACGTACATGATCATCATTTTATGGGCCTGCTTATCCAGTTCCGTAAAGCCCTGGGGCCGGATATGATCGTTCCAGCGCTGAATATGGGCAGCTTCAAAGATAAATTCAATAAGATCCCGGGGAAGTCCCAAGGTTTCAAGTGCGGTCATGGCAGCTCCTTTCCCCTGCTTTCCGGCAGGTGCCCTTCTTTATGGAATCATTCTTTTGATGCTCTTATTATACCCTTTTCTCATGGTCTCTGGGGGCATTTTTCGGGGCTCCATCGACTGTTTCACAAAAAATTCGTGCTTTTTTCCCTCTTTTTCAAAAATCACGGCCTTTTTCCGCAAAAATCTTTGTACAAATCCCGCCTATGCTATATAATGGTAAGACATCCTTAAAAATTTGCATGACCGCTGATTTTTAGCCAAATCAGCGCTTTTCTTGCGAAAATCCACTGATAGAGAAAGGTTGTGACACAACAAAGATGAAAGAGATGATCCGACTGGTAGGCATTACCAAGGAATTTGAACAAAATACCATCATCCCTACCTTGGACCTTACCATTGGCGACGGAGAATTTGTCACCCTCCTCGGCCCTTCGGGCTGCGGCAAGACGACCATCCTCCGCATGATTGCCGGCCTTGAGCATCCGACGACTGGTCATATTTATTTGGATGACGAGGACGTGACCTCCCTTGCGCCCTATAAAAGGAATGTCAACATGGTGTTCCAGCACTATGCCCTCTTCCCGCATATGACGGTTGAAGACAATATTCGCTTTGGCCTCATGATGAAAAAGGTGCCCAAGGAGGAACAGGATAAGCGCATCGATCAAGTGCTCTACCTCACGCAGCTGGAAAACCTCCGCTACCGCAAACCGCAGCAGATGAGCGGCGGCCAGCAGCAGCGCGTTGCCATTGCCAGAGCCGTCGTCAATAACCCTAAGGTGCTGCTTCTTGACGAACCGCTGGGTGCCCTTGACTATAAACTGCGCAAAAAGATGCAGCTTGAACTGAAGAATCTCCAGCGCGGGCTTGGCATCACTTTCATCTATGTTACGCACGATCAGGAAGAAGCCCTCACCATGAGTGATCGGGTCATCATCGTAAAGGACGGCCGCATTGAGCAGGACGACCCGCCTGCGGCCATCTACCAATATCCCAAGAGCCAGTTTGCCGCAGGCTTTATTGGTGAAAACAACTTCTTTGACATTGAAGGCGATGAGGACCACGTCCTTGCCGTAAGGCCCCAGTTCATCGAGGTCTCCAAGGAAAGCGAGGACCTTGAAGGAACGCCCAAGGAACCTTTCTATTATGGATCCGTTGTGGAACTGCTGTTTACGGGGACTTTTGATAAGGTCTTTATCCGGCTGGACAACACCAACCAAATGGTGACAGCCTACCAATATTATGATGACAAGAAACGGTGGAAGGCGGACGACCGCGTTGGCATCAGATGGAACGCCGAAGAAGCCGTGAAGGTGATAAAATGAAGCGGGGAAAGCTCCTTGTCGTCCCGGCCATGGGATGGCTGACCCTCTTTTTTGCCCTGCCCCTCCTTATCGTCGTGGTCGTGTCCTTTGCGTCCCGTACCGCCTACGGGCAAGTCGTCTTTAACTGGACGCTCGCAAACTACACTCGCTTTTTCGAGCCTCTGTACCTGACGATTTTTGCATCGACCCTCGTCACGGCCTTCGTGACAACGCTCCTTACTTTTGCCATGGGCTACCCCGTAGCCTACACCATTGCTATGATCCTGCCCAAAAAGTGGCAGCAGGCGGGCATCATCCTCGTCATGATTCCTTTTTGGATCAACTTCCTGATCCGCTCCTTTGCGTGGGTCATCATCCTGCGTTCCCAAGGACTTGTCAATACGCTCCTCCTCTACATGGGATTCATTGAAAAGCCGCTCAACCTGCTCTATAATGACGCAGCCGTCCTTCTGGGCATGGTCTACGCCTTGCTTCCTTTTATGGTGCTTCCCATCTATGTTTCCCTGGAACAGATGGATAAAAGGCTCCTGGAAGCAGCCAGCGATCTTGGTGCCCCGCCCAGCGTGGCCTTCCGCAAGGTGACCCTGCCCCTTACCATGCCCGGTGTAGCCGCAGGTTCCATCCTCGTCTTCATTTCTTCGTTGGGGATGTTCGTCGTTCCGGATATCATGGGCGGCGCCAAAAGCGCGCTCATGGGCAACATCATCCAGAACCAGTTCCTTGCTGCACGCGATTGGCCCTTTGGCAGTGCCCTTTCAATCATCCTGGCATTTTTGGCCCTGTTGATGATCCTTTTGTACTACAAGGCCCTTCAGGCCCAGAAAGGAGGCGCCCAGCATGCAAAAAACCTGGCGTAGTACGCTCCTTGTGGCCTACACCTTGGCCATCCTGGCCTTTTTGTACCTGCCGCTATTTATCCTTACCCTCTATTCCTTCAACGATTCCCGCATCAATGCCGTCTGGGCCGGCTTTACGCTCAAATGGTATGCGTCCCTGCTCAGCAATGACCGCGTCCTCGAGGCCCTGACCAATTCCCTGCTCATCGCTTCCATTACAACGGTCGTGACAACGATCATGGGAACCTTCGCTGCCATTGCCCTCCATCGCTACCAATACCGTTCGAAAACCGTTCTCAACAGTCTGCTCTACCTTCCGATCCTCATCCCGGAAATTGTCATGGGGCTGTCGCTTTTGATCCTTTTTTCCCAGCTCGGTCTTTCCCTTGGGAAACCGACCCTGATTGTGGCGCACATCACGTTCTGCCTGTCCTTTGTCATCATCACCGTCGGAGCCCGTCTGGAAGGAAGCCGGCAGGATATCGAAGAGGCCGCCAGCGACCTTTACGCGACGCCGCTGCAGACCTTCCGCTATGTAACGCTTCCCATGATTGCGCCAGGCATCATCGCCGGGGCCCTCATGGCCTTTACCCTTTCCATCGATGACTTTGTCATCAGCTTCTTTGTGGCGGGCCCTGATTCGACGACCCTGCCCCTTTACATCTATGCCATGGTTAAACGGGGCATTTCCCCGCAGATCAACGCCCTTTCCACCTGTATGATGCTGGTCACGGTTTCCCTTGTGGTCGTAAGCCAGCTTTTGCAGATGAAGAGCCTCCATGATACCCGAAAGGAGTAAGCTATGAAAAAATTCCGCACCCTTTTTACCCTCATCTTGGCCCTTTTCCTCCTTGCTGCTGCCGGCTGCGGCGGCGGAAAGGAAACAAAAAAAGAAGAAGGCCGTGTCCTCAACATTTTTAGCTGGGCTGATAACTTCAATCCTGAAGTCATCAAGGAATTCGAGAAAAAATATGACTGCAAGGTCAACTATGACGTCTTTGCCAATAATGAAGAACTCCTTGCCAAACTGCAGGCCGGCGGCGCCCAATATGATGTTATCCAGCCTTCGGACTACATGGTCACGACCATGAAAAAACTGGGCCTTTTGGAAAAACTCGACAAGAGTAAGATGCCCAATACGGAATTCGTCATGGATAAGCTCAAAAAGAATACCTTTGACCCCAATGGTGAATATTCCGTCGTCTACACCTGGGGCATGACAGGCATCATCTACAACAAGAAATACGTCAAAACGGCTCCGACCAGCTGGCAGGATCTGTGGAACCCTGTATACAAGGGACGCGTCATCCTCCTCAACGACAGCCGTGAAGTCATTGGCATGGCCCTCAAGAAACATGGTTTTTCCAACAACGCAACGGATCCGGGCCAGATTGACATTGCCTTCAAGGACCTCAAGACCCTGGCGCCGAACGTCCTTGCTTACGATACGGATTCCATCAAGCAGAAATTCATTGCTGAAGAAGCGTGGATCGGGATGATGTGGTCCGGCGATGCCCACTTTGTCCATAATGACAATCCCGATGTCGGCTTTGTCATTCCTAAGGAAGGAACCACCGTTTGGGCCGATACACTGGCCATTCCCAAAGGCGCCAAGCACAAAGAGCTGGCAGAAGCCTTCATCAACTTCCTCTACGATCCGGAAGTCAGCGTCAAAAACTATGAATACATTGGCTACAATGACCCGAACACGAAGGCCACTTCCCTTCATAAAAAAGACTTCATCAACGATCCCATGTTGAAGATGGCTGTTGACGAAATCGATAAGGGCGAATGGCTCACCGATATCGGCGATGCGATTACCCTTTATGACAAGGATTGGACGGAACTGAAGACCATCAAATAAATAAACTGGGACCGCTCTTGTGAGGGCGGTCTTTTTTTACGGCAAGAAAGACGCTCCTTACGGGGTATCTAGAATATCGATGGCTAAATGCCTTGTAATTTTTAGGAAAAGGACTACAATATTAAACGCGGCAGGGTGATTCCCCTGCCGCTGATTTTGCGAGGGGGTAATGACCATGACAGAAAAAGATTATGAAACCAAGGTCCAGGAGATTGCGCAAAGCGCCTGCTACGACAAGGCAGAGAAATTGGACCTTACCTATAAAGGCTACCACGTATTTGATGCCCAAGGGACTTCAAGTGTCCTTTCCGGCTATCCGCTCTTCATCCTTGCGGGAAAAGGAACGGTCCGCCGCTCCGATATCCATGAAACATACGATATCATGGGAGCACTGACGCAGGAAGCACGCTAAGAAAGTCAAAGGGCGTGCGAAGGAATGCAGATTTCTTCGCACGCCCTTTTTCTTGTCTGGGACAAGGTCCCATAGTATACTGAAGATATAAGAAATCATTTCATGAAGAAAGCAGCGTGATACAAGCATGGATTCTCAGCAAACTTCTGTTTTTTCAAATGGACTCCTCTGGTTTGGTGCCGGTATTTCCATTGCGGAAATCCTTACAGGCATGCTCCTCTCCCCTTTGGGATGGGAAAAGGGCCTCTGGGCCATCTTCATCGGCCATATCATTGGCGGTGCCGTCATGCTCGGAGCGGGCATCATGGGAGCCCGGAGCCGGTGCAGCGCCATGGAAACGGTCAGCTTTTCCTTTGGTAAGGAAGGCGCCAGGTTCTTTGCCGGCATCAACGTCATTCAGCTCATCGGCTGGACGGCTGTCATGATTGTCAGTGCGGCAGCAGCCGCCGAAATCATTGTGCCTTTGGGAATGGCGCTCTGGGACCTCATCATTGGCGCCCTCATTGCCCTATGGATTATCATGGGAATGACAACCCTTGGACGGGTCAACGTCCTTGTCATGACTGCCCTCTTTCTTTTGACTGCCGTCCTTTCAGGCACCATCTTTGGCGCTGACACTGCCGCGGCGCCAAGCGGCACCATCACCTTTGGAGGCGCCGTGGAACTAGCTGTCGCCATGCCGCTTTCCTGGCTCCCGGTCATTTCGGACTATACACGAGAAGCGGAAAAACCGGTGAAAGCAACCGTCGTCAGCTGCCTGACCTACTTTGCCGCCAGCTCCTGGATGTTTGTCATCGGTATGGGCGCGGCCCTTTTTACGGGTGAAAGTGACATTGCAAAGATTATGCTCGGTGCCGGCCTTGGCGTATCGGCCATCGTCATTATCCTCTTGTCGACGGTCACGACAACCTTCCTTGACGCTTATTCAGCGGGCGTATCCGGCCGGGCCCTGACAACATGCCTTTCGGAAAAAGGACAGGCCCTCATCTCAACGGCCCTTGGCACACTCCTTGCCATCACCGTTGACGCCAGCCGCTTTGAAGACTTTCTCTATTTCATCGGTTCCGTCTTTGCTCCTATGACGGCCATCATGCTGGCGGATTACTTTTTTATCCATGAAAACCACCAAAAAGAACGTGTAAGCGTCCTGAAACTCCTGATTTGGGCCATCGGCTTTGGCCTTTATCGCTATCTTCTCAATGCCGATACGCCGCTCGGCGTAACCTTCCCCGTCATTGTGGCCGTCATGGTGATGGATGTGGTTGTGAGTAAAATAGTAGGTCAGTCCAAAAATCGGGCTGATTTGAAGTAGAACGTGAGACCCTAACTTTAGAATAGATGAAAGGGAAACGGCGCGGCTTCTCATCCACCACCAATAAGGCATGCTTGCCTCATTTTATATGGCAACATGCAGCCTTCGCTTCCCGCCTTGGCAAAGGCAGATCGATGCTGCACACCGAGTAACTAAGGCAGAACACGAAGGCGTGTCGTTCCGGAAGGTATCGCTATCTTTCTGCCTTTTCTGCCATCAACCACTTGCAAAAAATAGGTAAAATATAAGAGCCCTACCCCGAATCTGCGCTGATGTTCGGGGTAGGGCTTACTTGTAGGCTTATGTTTTTGGGTCTTTTGCCTTACGAGCAGGAGCAAGGCACATTCTTCGATGGTTCAAAGCCGTGAATCGCAAGACACCGCGAAGCGATTTGGCAGTAGGACCGTGTGACCAAAAAATCAATTCGGTGCCCTCCCTGAGGGCGGTTTGGTGCCGCATGTTTGGTTCTTTTTTCCTTAGCGGGGTTACTTTTACAACACAACACTGCCCTCCAGCGGCACGATGCTTGCTCTGACTCAAAATCAAAGCTTGACAGCAGCGCAGCCATGGCTGCAGCCAACAAAAAAAC
>NZ_AWUR01000024.1:0-12558 GCF_000468835.1 Acidaminococcus sp. BV3L6
CCGGAATAATCTTCTTTCTGATCGGTTCTTTTTTTACATTATTTTGCAGGAATGATGGTTCCTTTGAACTTTTCTCCAATGAATTTCTTTACTGCGTCGGAATGGAAAAGGTCCGCAATCTTTTTATAGGTCGGGTTGTCCTTATCTTTTTCGCGAGCAGCAAGGACCATGACTGCAAGGGGCTCATCATCCTTTTCCCAGAAAAGGCCCTGTTTCTTGACATCCATTCCGCTGCTCATGACATAGTTCATGGTAATGACGGCAAGGTCTACATCATCCAGACTGCGGGGCAGCTGAGCTGCTTCCAGTTCTTTGAATTTGAGGTGCTTTGGATTTTCTGCCACATCGGCTGCTGTTGCTTTGAAACCGACGCCTTCCTTTAGCTTGATGAGACCTGCTTTTTCAAGAAGGACGAGGCCACGCCCGCCGTTTGTTGGGTCATTGGGGATGGCCACGACGCTGCCGTCAGGAACGGCATTGATATCATGAATCTTGTTGGAATAGATGCCCATACGCATGAGAATGGTATTGCCAATAGGAACGAGCTTGGCATTGTTCTGCTTGGCAAAATTTGCCAGAAATGGTGCGTGCTGATAGCTGTTGAGGTCTAAATCACCTTCCGCCAAGGCTTTGTCCGGCGTAATATAATCAGAGAATTCGATGACTTCCACATTGATTCCCTGCTTTTTTGCTTCGTCAGCGACGGCGTGCACAACGTCGGCATGAGGACCGGCCGTCGCACCAATCTTGATGACCTTGTTCTGCGGCGTACTGGCTTCTTTCTTTTCACTGCTGCCGCAGCCGCTTACGAGAGCGAGCCCGAGAAGACTGACAGCAAGAAGGGTAAGAACGCGTTTTTGCATAGAAAAGACTTCCTTTCTGATTCGACTAGATGTTTCACGTGAAACATTGCTTTTAGGATAAGCGGAACTCAATCGGCATCGGGCCAGACTTCACGGGCAATGCTGCGGATAAGGGTGAGCTTCTTCCACTCGTCTTCTTCCGTGAGGAGATTGCCTTCTTCCGTGGAAGCAAAGCCGCATTGCGGGCTAAGGGCCAGCTGATCCAGGGGAACCAGGGCGCTTGCTTCCTTGATCCGTCTTTTGATGGCTTCCGAATTTTCAAGGTCTGCCGATTTTGAGGTAACAAGGCCCAGAACAACCTTTTGGTCCTTGATATGGTGGAGCGGATTGAAGTCCCCTGCCCTATCCGTATCGTATTCGAGAAAGAATCCATCGACAGGACAGTGCGCAAAGAGGGTCTTGGCAATGGGCCCATATCCGCCGGAAGAAAACCAGGTGGAACGGAAATTGCCGCGGCAGATATGCATGGTAATGACCATATCCTTGGGTTTAACGGCAATGACCTTGTTGAGGACCTTGACATATTCTTTGGCAATACGGTCCAGGTCAAAACCGCGTTTGGCATAGGCTTCGCGTTTATCTTCATCACAGAATTCGCCCCAGGACGTATCGTCCAGCTGGAGATAACGGCAGCCTGCGTCGTAGAAGGCCAGGACCGCTTTTTGGTAGGCAGCGGCAATGTCTTCAAAAAGCACGGCTTCATCGCGATAGCGTTCAATCGGTGTGTAGGATTCCGTCCGCACGCAGGCGATGAGGTGAAGCATGGATGGAGAAGGAATGGTCATCTTGGCTAGGGTCTCCCCTGCTGCCTTTTTAAGAAAACGGAAATGATTCAGGAAGGGATGGTCCGTAAAATCAATTTTCCCTGTAATGGCGATGGTGGATGCTTTAGGCTGCGCACCCTTAAATGCAACAGACCAATGATCGGCATGGACTTCCGTGACACCATCAAGGGCAGCCAAAAAGTCCAGATGCCAGTAGCGGCGACGGAATTCGCCGTCTGTGACGGCTTTGAGGCCGCAGGCTTTTTCCTTTTCTACAAGGTCAAGGATGGCCTCATCTTCGGCTTTCGAGAGTGCTTCTAGGGAAAGGGTCCCTTCTTCAAAGGCTTTTCTTGCCGCTTTGAGAGAGGCCGGTCTCAGGAAGCTTCCAACAATATCGTAACGAAATGGTGCGGTGGCAGTCATTGTATCGTCCCCTTTTGCTCTAATATTCTGATTCATAGTATTGATGTAGGGTATTGTATCTCATCAAGGATTATTTGTATAATCCCAAAAAAGAATGAATGGATATAACTTTAACGCATAGCAAAATCAGCATACTTCAATTTATCATAAGAAAAAACGAATAATAGATGGGAAGAAACGGATGCGTCAATTATAGGAAATGTTGATGACAGTCGCACATCTGTCCATTTAGTTGTGGAAGCTGTTAAAAATAAAAGTGAAAGATTGTAATCTGGCAAAAGCATATAAGTGACCTTTTGGGTAACGGCATCAAATCGGAAGAATAGAAACGGGCTCATATGATTAGGCCTGTTTCTGAGGATATAAATAAGTATCGGAGCAGAAGAAAAACTTCTTTGGTACGCCATTACTGTCTTAGTATCCATAGGAAGGAGGCTTTATGCGATCATACGCTGGGAAAAGCTCGATCCATGACCAAATGCTGATCTTCTGGGATGGCTCCAGAAGGGGGAATCCTATGGATACGAGGGAGGAATCTGTTTTGCTTCTTTAGTCCTCTTGCTTTCCTCTTGGGGAGGAATAGAAACGGGGAACGGTGGTGTCCCAATGGGAAGGCTTTTAAAACATGGGAATTAGGCGAATGTTTCACGTGAAACATTCGCCTAATTCTCCGAGACAGCTAAAAAATGGGAGACAGGCACCAAAAAGAATGGATTTAAGATTTTTTTTGAATGTTTCACGTGAAACATTCAAAAAAATGGACAAGGTGAACAGGGATTTTTTCCCTTGATGATGTAATTTGTGATAGAATAGGACGTGAACCTATGAATAAGGAGAGAAAAAATGTCATGACGCAGATCATTGCCATCGCCAACCAAAAGGGGGGTGTCGGTAAGACAACAACAAGTATCAACCTTGCAGCCTGTCTTGCAAACACGAGAACGAGAGTCCTCCTTGTGGACCTTGATTCCCAAGGAAATGCAACAAGCGGCCTTGGAATCGATAAAAATACCCTTGAAAAAGATATGTATGATGTCCTCATCCATGGAATCCATATGGATAAGGTCGTTGTAGAAACAAAATGGAAAAATCTCAGCGTGGCTCCGGCTACAATGAACCTGGCCGGCGCGGAGATTGAATTGATTGAGAAGAAAAACCGGGCCTTAAGTCTAAAAAAACAGTTGGATAAGGTCAAGGAAAGTTATGACTATGTCCTAATTGACTGCCCGCCTTCCTTAAGCTTATTGACTATCAATGCCCTTACAGCGGCAGACTCAGTACTGATTCCCATCCAGTGTGAATTCTACGCCTTGGAAGGGGTCACCCAGCTCATCCAGACCGTTGATCGTATTCGGGAAACGAGCAACCCTAATCTTTCCGTAGAAGGAATTGTCATGACCATGGCGGATACGAGAACGAACCTTTCCAATGATGTTGTGACAGCCGTCCATGAGCATTTCCCAGATCTTCTTTATAAGACGATGATTCCTCGCAGTGTACGCCTTGGAGAAGCACCTAGCTACGGGGAACCCATCATTGCCTATGATCCGAAATGCAAGGCTTCTGATGCATATCGGGCTCTATCAAGGGAGGTGAAGCGCCGTGCCAAGTAAAAGAGGATTGGGGAAAAATGGTCTTGATGTGATGTTTGAACCGGTTAAGAAAGTGGTCAAAGAACGGCAGGCGGGTGAAAATGTAGGGGAATTGGCTGTTAAAAACTTAATTCCCAATCCCTACCAGCCGCGTCACACTTTTGATGAAAAGGCTTTGGAAGAACTTACCCAATCGGTTCAGGAAAGCGGCATTATCCAACCCCTTATTGTCCGCAAAAAGGGGAGAACCTATGAAATTGTTGCCGGAGAGCGCCGTTGGCGAGCTGCCAAGGCAGCGGGGCTCGTCAAGGTTCCTGTTGTCATCCGTGATTATGATGACGCCACTATGATGGAAGTCGCTCTTGTTGAAAACATGCAGCGCAGCGATCTTGACCCCATAGAAGAGGCTCGGGGCATCAAGAATATGATGGACGCTCTTAAGGTCACTCAAGAAGAAGCGGCCAAACGCCTTGGTATGAGCCGGGCTGCTTTGGCAAACAGTCTGCGGCTTTTAAAGCTTCCTGAAGGAGCGGCCCAACTGGTGACGGATAAAAAATTGACTGCGGGTCAAGTTCGTCCGCTCCTTAGTTTGACGGATCCCCAGCAAATTGATAAGCTCGCGCTTCGTGCAGCAGAAGAAGGTTGGTCTGCTCGTATGGTAGAAGAATACGTTACCAGTGAAAAGGAAGGCCTTTCTGAAAAGGAACAAGCTGAGAAACTGGAAGCCCAACAGACCGCTAAAAATGGGAAAAAAGCGAAGGATAAAGCAAGACGGTCTGTCAAGGAAAGTCAAAGCATCTATGTGAAGGCTATCCAAGAAGATCTAACCCAATATTTTGGGACAAAAGTCAAGGTCCAGCCTGATAAGAAGGAACATGGAGGCCGTATCGTCATTGAATACTATAATGAAGGCGATCTGGAACGGGTCATGGAACTTCTAAAAAAAGAAGGACCTGCTTTGCAAGAAGAAGGAAAACCGTTTACGGTGTAGGTGAAGCATCATGATGGGAACAGGTACGGTGGTCAATGCTGTGGCCATTGCTGCAGGTGGAGCTCTGGGTCTTTTGGCGGGACGCGGCATCAAAGTTCGGTACCAGGAGACCGTTATCCATGGACTGAGTCTCTGTGTAATGGTCTTGGGACTCAAGATGGCTCTTGCTGGGCAGCATACCCTTTTTGTCATTTCTGGTCTCGTCCTGGGAATCCTCGTAGGGGAGGCGCTGAATATTGAGGGAAAACTGGAACAAGTAGGCCTTTATCTGGGAAAACGGTTTTCCCAAAAAGGGGAGACCGGAGCCTTTGCAAAAGGATTCTTAACGACAAGCCTTATTTATTGTGTTGGTGCCATGGCTATTGTTGGATCCATTCAAGATGGATTAAATGGGGATGCATCAACGCTGTATACAAAAGCGATGATTGATGGTCTGAGCGCCATCATGTATGGTGCCAATATGGGAGCGGGGGTTATGGCATCTGCTTTATCTGTCTTTTTTTATCAAGGGACACTGACACTTCTTTCCAGTTTCATTGGACCTTTTGTTACAGATGCAGTGGCCCAAGAGATTTCGGCAGCAGGGGGAATCCTTATTTTTGGTATCGGACTTACAATGTCAAAGATAATAGCGATGCGAGTAGGAAATATGATTCCTGGCCTATTTATTGTTGCCGTTATGACGTATTTTTTTGGATAGGAATGAAGACTTGTCAATTTCTTCTCTAAGGAGTATAATGGACGGGTACATCGGGGTTATAGCTCAGTTGGTTAGAGCGCATCGCTCACATCGATGAGGTCTACGGTTCGAACCCGCATAACCCCACCAATTGAATCCCTATAGGGCACGCGGAAGCGGCCCTTTTTTTATAAAGAAATGGGGCCCAGTGGATCAACCACTGGGCCCCATTTCTTTTCGCATGCTGGCAAAGGGGAAAATTAGTTGACAGGAATTTTTTAAAGAACTCTCATCTCAATACTTGCGTAAAAATCATTTCTCAATGGATTTTTCTTAAAATACGACTCAATCTATAAGGAAAACAATAAAAACGCTCAGAAAGGATTTTTGAAGGGATATGAGGAATCCCTCAAAAATAAGAAGATTCTTCTCTCCCTATTACCCCATCCATCATTTTGTTCATTTTGCAGATAGTTCAGGATAGGGAGTAAAGGGATGAGGCGATTTGTCATGGCGGCCAATCATCTTTTCCATCCAAATCATATCATAATAGCGACCGAATTTAAATCCACATTGATGAAAGCGGCCGACAACTGTATAGCCTAGGTGCTCATGGAAATGAGGACTATCTAGGCTTAAAAAGGGATCTGGTTTCTTTTCGTTAGATGGATAGGCGATGCAGGCATTTAGATTCAGGATTCCCATGGATTGAGCAGACTTTTCGAGAGCATGGTAAAGGGCTTTTCCTACTCCATGATGTCGCATATTCTTTTTTACGTAGATGCTGGTCTCTGCACAGTGGCGGTAAGCAGATCTGGGATTAAATGCGCTTAAGTAGGCATATCCTACGACTTCTTGGTTTTCTTCACAGACAAGGTAAGGATATTGCTGAAGGGTATGGACGATCCGCTCTCGAAATTCCTTTAAAGAGGGAACCGTTTTTTCAAATGTTATGGCTGTTTCTTGGATATAAGGAGCATAAATCAAACGCAAAAGCGCAGCATCATCCGGACTTGCAGGACGGATGACAAGAGGAGGGAATGAAACAAAGGGCTTCATCGATTACATCTTCTTTCAGTATTAGATAAGAGTCATTATAGCACGCGGAAAAGCAATGGAACCCATATATTTTTTCTATCTAGGACGGAGCCGGATAGAAGGCCGTAAGGATAATAAAAAAGGGCTTGTCAAAAGCGGCAATGTCCGGTATACTAATAATGTTAGATTAAACTAACTAAAACAAAAAATAGTAAGCGAAGGAAACTTGGAAACTTTGCTTACTCCGTTCTTTTGGTGTAAAAGGAGGAAACAATGAAAAAACAATTTGTCACAGCCCTGGTTCTTGCCCTGGGAATCAGCGGCACGGCACTTGCAGCCAATCCTTTTTCTGACGTTCCCGCTGGTCATTGGGCTTATGCCGCGGTTGCCAAGCTGGCCGCGGCAGGGATTGTCGATGGCTATCCTGACGGCACCTATAAAGGCGACCGTACCATGACCCGTTATGAAATGGCCCAGATTGTTGCAAAGGCACTGGCTAAGGGAGCTATCGGTGCTGATGATAAGCTTGTTGGTGAATTTGCCGATGAGCTCGATAATCTTGGAGTTAGAGTAGCAAAACTCGAAAAGAATGCGGATCATGTTCGTGTGACTGGCGAGGTCCAGATGAGCTATGCAAGCAATAAAGGCGGTATATTCAAGGACGATGGGGAAAGCAATTCTGAATCGGACCTGAGGACCCGTCTTTGGTTCACTGGTGAAGTGAACGATAACTGGCACTATACGGCCATGCTTGAAAATCATCAGTATTTTCAGGGCAAGAATGAATCTGGTGACAGTGACACCGATTTCCAGCGAGCCTTCTTGGAAGGAAATATTGGAGTTGTCGGTATCAAAGCTGGCCGCTATGATGAATTCCTCGGCAATGGCAATATCTATGATAGCCAGGTCGACGCGGTTCGGGCGACCGTACCTTTCGGTAATGCCTATCTCACGGCAGCCTATGGGAAAATGGCCAGTGAAAGTGATTTTGGCTGGAACGATGATACGGATGCTTCCGTTGCTGATACGTTCTACCAAGCGGAGTTGGGCGGGACTTGGGGCAACCTCAATCTGGCGGCTTCCTACCTTAAGGCCAAGGACGTTAAATTTGAAGATTTTGGCCTAAATGGTGACAATAAAATTTGGACGGTTGGCGCTGATTATACCGCTGGCAAGCTGAATCTTTCCGGTATGTACCTGAAAGGTGATAAAGATGTCCTTCTTTCCGAATATCGAGACGGCGATGATGACGGTTACGTCGTTGGTCTGACCTATGGCGGTGCTGAGGAAGATAAGCCGGGCAGCTGGGGCCTGATTGCAACTTATTATGATCAGTCTGCTCCGACGGTTATTGCCCACACTATGGATGGTGCATGGGATGCCTTTGCAGGTTATGGCTTCAAAGGCTATAAGGTGGGAGCCAACTTGACCCTTGCCAAGAATATGGTGGCTGAAGTTGACTACTATGATTTGAAGGGCAAACGGGGAGAAACCTCCGATAAACATGCCCGTACGCTCTGGAGCCAGCTCGTTGTTACTTTCTAATGATAAGCTCCCCTTTGGGAATTTTATCTAATAAAGGGTCGTTCCTGGAGCGCAACGGGAACGATTTTTGAAAAGGGCAACCGTCTTCATTGCAAGAATCGTGTGCCTGTGTCACCCCAACTTAACATCAATGTTACCTTAAAAAGTCTCCTTGGATGATCCGGGGAGACTTTTTTATTGTTTCACGTGAAACAACATGTTTTGTATATGGCTGTTCTTCCTGCTCGTATTTCGTCAAGACAATCAAGGCGGCTTCCTTACAAGGATTTTGCAGGGGCTTACGGAAAGCTTATTCCTTTGTTTAGGCTTTGTTTAGATTCAGCTTTTATACTGATGAAAATCAAGGAATCAAAGGAGTGGTCCCATGAACGTGCTGGTCACTGGAGGAGCCGGATTCATCGGCAATCACACTGTAAGGTATCTAATCGAAAAAGGATATGATGTAACCGTTGTCGACGATCTTTCGCGAGGCAATGTAGGACTGCTTCCTTTGGAAGCTCATTTCTATCCAATCGATATCCTGACGCCTCAGTTTCAGGAATTTATGGCAGCCAGACATTTTGACGCGGTAATCCATTTGGCCGCCCAAATTGAAGTTGCTTCTTCGGAACGAGATCCGCTGCGGGATGCCTCCCTTAATATTGGTGGGACCCTTGCCGTCTTGGAAGGTGCCAGAAAGTCCCATGTCAGCCGGTTCGTCTTTGCTTCTTCCGCAGCCGTTTATGGTCATCCGTCAGAAGCACTCCTGCCGCTGGCGGAAGAAGCGCCTTTATGTCCGCTGTCTCCTTATGGATTGAGCAAGGTGACGGCAGAAAACTATATCCGTATGCTGGCACCTTCTTTTTCTATGGAATGGGTGATTCTTCGCTTTGCCAATGTATATGGAGAGCGGGAAGTCCGTAAGGATCCCGGTGGTGTTATTCAGATTTTTGCCAATCAGATTGCGCGTCATCGCCCCATCACCCTTTTTGGAGCAACTGATCCTACCAGGGATTGGATCTATGTCCGTGACGTAGCCGAAGCTCTTGCAAAGAGCCTTGTAACAACACGTGGTGATGCGGTCTACAATATTAGTACGGGAAAAGAAGTTTCCTTGAAAACGGTACTGGCGATGCTCGAAAGGGCAGCCGGGTACAGTGTTCCTCATGAACAAGGTCCTAAGCGGTACGGAGACATCCATCGTTCCGTGCTGAGCTGCGCAAAAGCAAGGACTTTATTGGCATGGATCCCAAAGATGACCTTGGAAGAAGGACTTTTTCGAACCCTTCGGTTTGCTCAGGATCAAGCCCGTCAGGAGGAAGTTCAGTCATGAAAAAAGAACGTGCTTATCCTTGGCTCCTTTTGGTCTTAGGGGCCATCCTTTTATTTGCCGGGAACCAGGACCTTCTTGTGACCGACCCGGTTGAATCAAATTATGCTGAAACCGCGCTTGAAATGCTTCGAAGTGGGGATTGGTTTTCCCCAATGATCTATGGTCATTATTGGTATGACAAGCCCATTTTTTATTATTGGGAACTGCTCCTTTCCTTTAAGCTATTTGGCGTAACTTCCTTTGCTGCACGCCTTGGTTCTGCTTTATTTGGCCTTCTAGGGATTGAGCTGTCCTACTTTTTTTTGAAGCGGTTGTATTCAGCTAAACGGGCCATGGCGGCTTCTTTGCTCCTTTTGACCAGTGCTGAATATTTTTACATTGGAAAGGCCATCATTACGGATATGACGCTCTTTGTCTTTTTAGAAATGACACTGATGGCATTTTATCTGGGCTATACGCAGAAAAAATCCAGCTGGTACTATGCGGCCTATACGGCCGCTGCCATCGGGACCTTGGTCAAAGGCCCGATAGGACTGGGGCTTCCTGGCCTTATCATCCTTTTTTTCCTCTGGTGGCGGCGGGACATAAAAGCCTTGGCGCACATGAAACTGGTTTCCGGAGGGCTTCTCTATTTGATCTTGACCGGCCTTTGGTATGGACCCATGACGGTCCTGCATGGTCATGACTTTCTTCTGAATTTCTTTGGCGTCCATAATTTTTTGAGGGCTACCGTTTCGGAACACCCACGCCAAAATGTTTGGTACTACTATTTCTTTGTTTTTCTTTTGGGCTGGGCCCCTTGGTCCTTTACCCTGCCCCTTTCAGGATCAAGGCGGGAGTGGACCCTTAAAATCCGGAATTTCTGCAGGCATGCAGCCTATCAGAAAAAGCTCCCCGAAGTGGATGTTCGGAAGGCTTTTTTTGCTTCCTGGGCTTTTGTGACGATTTTTATCTTTGAACTTGTCCAGACAAAATATATGACCTATACGTTTCCTTATATGCTGCCGTTTGCCGTCTTCTTTTCCTCCTTTTTGGTCCAACATGAACGGCTTGTAAAAGGACTGGCGGGAGGCGCTTTGACCGTGTATCTGATTCTTACTTATATGGTAGCCATCCCGCAATGCCGGAAAGCTTCTGCTTATGATGCGGCCCAGATAGTTAGAACCATGATCAGAAATGACACAACAGTCGTTACCTATGGCGGACGCTATCCGGTTTCCCTTACCTATTATTCGGGTTATGTGGCCAAACGGCTCAAATGGAAGGATGAAATTCCAGAGCTGCTTCCGGGCGCATTGGACTGGAACGCAAAGAACATGATGCCTTTTGCTTCTATAGAATCCCTTTCAGAAGATAAGGACATCCTTGCCGTTGTGCGGAGCGGGGACCTGCAAGATTTTGAGACAGATATTGACGGAATCTGGGAATGCGTCCATGATGATGGAATGTGGATGGTTCTTAGAAAAGTTGTACGATGACCCCGATAAAGGGGATTCCTCTTAGCAGGAATCCCTTCTTTTTGTAGTATAATAAAAAAGTGGATTCCAGCGTGTTTGTGTAGGAGGACGCATGATACATATACGAGATTTTTCCATAAAAAAGCGGCTGCTGTTTTCTAATTTTTTCATGATCATCATCCCCGTGATCTTTATGGCCCTGTTAAGTGCCCTTGTCTTCTTGAGCCTTCAGTTTGGTAATTTGAATCGGTCAACAATCCTCTCCTTTCTTTGGCCGGAAAGTGGGCCGACACTTTCAACCCAATTTGAATTGACCCGGTTCCGTGTCCGAGCCGATCAGTTTAAGAAAAAGAGCAAGGACCTCGTGGACTCTGCCCATCATCTGGAGGCGTTGGGATGTCGGGTGGTCATCGTTGGAAAGCAGGGTGCCATCATCTATCAAACAGAAGATACACAGGGCATGGAAACCCTTTCCCAAGCACTTTCGGAAGCTCCCAGCGGAAGAGGTTCCATCTCCTGGGGGGAAAAGGGCCTTGCGTTCCATTATTTTTCTGATGAGAGTGGGGTCCGTCTTGCCGTAATTGGAGAAGGGCCTTTGGTCGTGGACGGGGAACTGATCGATATCAGTTCCAAGGCTCTACTAAAAAAGAGCTTTTATGTGGTCTGCGGCTTGGTTACCTTGCTGATCCTCATCATTGGCTGGAAGCTGTCCCGGTATCTTGGCAGACAGATCATTGAACCGCTGCAGGTCCTGCAGGTGACGGCCAGTCATATTGCCCAAGGGGATCTTGATACGCCGGTTCCTGTAGATAGCGAAGACGAAATTGGGATGACGATGATGGCCTTTGAACTGACGCGCCGCCAGCTTAAGATGGCACGGGAAACCCGGGATCGATATGAACGGAACCGCAAGGAAATGATTGCAGGAATTTCCCATGACCTTTCAACCCCTCTGACCAAGATCGAAGGGTATGCCTGCGGCCTGCGAGACGGGATTGCAGATACACCGGAGAAAAAAGACCATTATTTTCGGATGATCATTGATACGGCAAGGCATATGGGAAACTTGGTCCAAAGCTTGTTCCTTTTTTCCAAGCTGGACCTGGGGCAGATGGAATACCATATGGAGAAGGTTCCTCTTAAGGCATATTTGGAAGACTATGTTGAGGAACAGTCGGAACACTTCAAGAGCCAAGGACTCTTACTCAAGGTGGAGGCTCCCCGGGAGGAATGCGTAGTCCTTCTTGACCGGATTCAGTTTTCCCGGATTGTAACGAACCTTCTTTCCAACAGCATCAAATATAAGACGGCTGATTTGGGGCATGTGGTCATGAGTTTGTCGGTTCCAAGGAAACAGTGGGTTCAGCTGGCTTTTAGCGATGATGGGCCAGGGGTTGCGCCCAGTGATTTAAGCCATCTGTTTGAAAGTTTCTACCGTACTGATAAAGCAAGGACCAATCCGGCCAAGGGTAGTGGACTTGGGCTTGCCGTCGTACGGGAGCTAGTGAAGGGAATGAAGGGTATCATTTGGGCTGAAAATGAAACGCCCCATGGCTTGAAGATTGTCATGGAGTTTCCATTAGCAAAGGAGGAAGCATGAAAAAGGTACTGATTATCGAGGATGATAAAGGGATTGCTGAACTGGAGAGGGATTATTTGGAAGCCAATGGATTTGAAGTCCAGATGGCATTTACGGGTCTTTCGGGAAAAAAAGCAGCCCTGAGTTCTCCTGTTGATTTGATTCTTTTGGATATTATGCTTCCCGGAGAAGATGGTTTCCAGGTTTGCCGCGAAATCCGAGCAGAAAAAGATATCCCTATCCTGATGGTCTCCGCAAGACAGGAAGATATCGATAAAATCAGGGGATTGGGACTGGGTGCCGACGACTATATTG